>JAFZKM010000233.1 GCA_017553665.1 Lachnospiraceae bacterium | reverse complement strand
GTTCACGCGAACATCAATGCAGATAAGACCGTGATCCGCGTATTGAAGGGCTATGATGACCAGAGCATAGACAATTTCTTCCTGGATGACGATGAGCAGAACAAGATCAAGCAGGCATACGGCGAGAAGGAAGAAGAGGCCATTGTTCAGACTGCGGCTTTCGATAAGAACGGCAAGCAGATCGGTTCTCCCGCGAGCCACATCTGCAAGCGCACCGGCAGCGGAAGATGGTATATTGATTCATACGAAAGCAGATTCTAAGGAGGAACAGTACGATGCCTGATGAGATTAAAGATACTACAATGCCCGCAGAAGGCGACGAACAGCAGGGCGGCAGCCGGCTGGACGCTAACTGCATGAAAAAAGATGATGTTGATGCACTGCTTAACAAACTTGAATCATTGGCCAATAAAGCCGTGGACGAGCTTGTAAACCTTAATCAGGGAACAGGTTATTCCGCAGCGCAGGACGCTCTCCTTGCTTTTGCCGACGAACTGATCTTCGGAGCGATTTATGATTTCCGCGATCAGAACAAGTGGCTTAAAGGCATTGGCCGTGATGAGGTTGGCAATTTTGTCAACGAAGAAGCCGGCCAGACCAAAACGGATGTAATGGCTGCCTGGGATGCGTTCTGCGTGACTGGCGGCGAATACGGTGAAAAGCTTAATAATGTCTACCACTATATTCAGGAGGCTGTCAGCAGCGATATCTTGAGACAATCCTACAGGGTGATCAGAGAGGATCAGATACTTGGCAGTGATCATTATTCCGATATATTTCAGATGATCAATGACGCATGCGAAGAGTTTTACAAGGTAACGGACCGTTACAACCACGCAGGTATCTACAATGAGATACCCGCAAAGAAAGAAAACTCCTATGAGGCCAATCTCGAACTGGTCAAAAACCATATGCTGGCCGACTTCAAGAAAGAATCCAGTCTGGGAGATATAATCAGCACCTTCGAACATCCCGATAACTGCTGGCAAAACTATTTTATCACTCTTGATAATGATACAAAGCGCATGACACGTCTTCCCGATATTTCGAAGTTTGTCGATGAGAACGCCAAGATCGGAGTACTCGAAGATGAATTTAAAGCAACTTTCAACAACAGAGGTTCATTTGCCAGAAGAATTCTTGATATCGTCCTCGGCGTGATCGTTCCCCTGCGTTCCACGTACCAGGAAGCGAGGGATATCCGCAACAACTACATGTATAATACTCAGGAATTCCCCTACTCACTCATGCATTACGCTCCGTATGTGCAGAAAGCTGCGGAGAACTGTTCGATCTCGCTCAAAGATCCCGTAACAAACGGAACCCAGTACTGGGATCTGTTCTGGTCCATGCTGAAAAGAGCCGAGCATCTGGCAGGTGTCGTAGCCAAGAACGCGCCGTGATATTATACCAAAGGGCTTCCCGGTTTCGGGAAGCCCTTTTCTTTATGAATTCTCGTACTTCAATGCCTGGAAATATGACCTCGCGGTCCTCATGTAATACTCTTCCGGGTTCATCATGGATTTCTCGGCCGGGCCGTCGCCTGCGGTCTTCAGGATAAGCTTAACTCCCAGCTCATACGCGGCCTCGTAGCCTTCGCCGGTCGTGCCCACTATAGCCACGAGCGGAACATTGTTCTCACGGCAGTGGTGCGCGATGCCCGCGACCGTTTTGCCGTGGAAGGACTGCCAGTCGAGTCTTCCCTCGCCCGTGATGCAGAGATCCGCGCCCTTTAAGTGGCTGTCCATATCAATTATGCTTAGGATCGCTTCGCTGCCGAGGCTCATCTTCGCCCCGAGGGCCACGCACAGAGTGGCGCCCAGGCCGCCGGCCGCTCCGGCTCCCGGGAAGGAGTTCGGGTCGGCACCGAAGGTGGTATTCAGAACATTGGAATAATGGATCATGCCGGCCTCGAGCTCGGAAATGATCTCGTTGCGGTAATCGGTGTCCATATCGGGCGAGAATTTCTGCTTCGCGAAAGTAAACACGGCACCGTCGGGGCCCGTAAGGGGATTATCGACATTGCACAGAACAATGATCTCTGTCTCGCGGATCTGCGGACACAGTCCGGACATATCGATGCGCATGATCTTCGGGAGATCTCCGCCTGTGCCGCCCGGATGAGGATTGTCATCAGATGCGACGCCGAGTTCGTTATCATTCTCGTCAAAGAATTTCACGCCGAGAGCGCGCAGAGCGCCTATGCCCGCGTCATTCGTGGCACTTCCGCCGAGGGCGATCATGATCCTGCCGCAGCCCTGTTCGAGCGCGTCGCGGATCAGCTCTCCGGTTCCGTAGGTCGTGGTATGCTGTGGATTCAGACGGTCGCCGGGCACCAGCGTGATGCCGGAAGCGGCTGACATCTCTATAACGGCGCCTTTTGAAACAGTGCCGTCGTCATTCTTAATGGGATAGATGCCGTAAGCCGCGGAAATCGGCTCCATGAAGGGATTATGCACGGTGATGGTCCGCTTCTCGCCGCCAAGGGCATTCGTGACCACATCGACCGTACCGAGACTTCCGTCTGCCACGGGAATCTCGTCCGTCTCACATTCGGGGAAAAATTCGCGCGCGGCAGCAGTCAGCATCTCGGCAATGCGTGCTGACGAAAGCGTACCGGTAAACGAATCTGATGCAAAGACAAATTTCATTTGATCACCTTCTATATCAGTCCCAAAGTTTCATGACATGTTCGAGAACCTCTTTGTTGCGGTCCGCGACCATGTCGGCATAGTCGAAAAAGATAAATCCGTCGGTCTTTCCGGTGCTGCGCGCCATAGTGATCATATTGGCAAGGGTGAACTGATTGTACCATTCGGAATCGTATCCCCAGGAAGAGGAAACGGAGCACTTTGTGTTCATCTTATACGCGGGAAGGCCGATGTAGAGCTTTACCGAATCGCATTTCAGCGCATCCTCCCACTTGAGGAGCGTCTCATAGTAGGGATAGGTGTTCTGCGTGTTGAAGCTCCAGTAGAGCTGCGGGCAGATGTAATCGATGTAGCCCGGCTTGCTCATCCAGGTCTCGTAATCAACGTACCAGCGGAAATAATCGTCATGATAATAATCGATGAAGCCGCCGGGGCTGATACCGAAAATGCAGTCGGGATCGATCTTCTTGATCGCGCTGTAAACCTCTTTGACAAGCGTATTTACGTTATTCTTGCGCCACTGCTCGATGGACATGACGGACTTGCCGTCAGCCTTTCTCTTTTTGACGTAAGAGTTGTATTCGGGAGCGTCAAATATGGTCGTGTAGGTTTCTTTTGTAAATGCCGGGTAGAAATAATCGTCGAAATGGATTCCGTCCACGTCGTAATTCTCGACGATCTCCTTAACTCCGTTGACAATGAGCTTCCGGACCTCGGCGATCGCGGGATTGTAGTAAAGCTGTGCCTGATAGGCGATGACACGGCGGTCGTCGCTGGTTTTCTTATTGCTCAGCCATTTGCGCGCCGGGTTTTTCTTCGCGAGAAGCCTCTTCGCGAGCAGTGTCTTCTGCATCAGCGGAGTCGCGTTCTTCTCTTCTTCCGTGAGAGTGTACTTCGCGGTAATGCGGTAGGGGTTCAGCCATGCGTGGATCTCAAGATCGCGCGCGTGCGCCTCCTCGACCATGATCGCGAGCGGATCGTAGCCGGGATCGACGCCCTGCTTGCCCGAAGCGTATGAAGACCACGGGAAATACGAAGATTTGTACATCGCGTCGCTGAAGGGACGTACATGCACGACCACGGCGTTCATGCCGAGAGCGACCGCGTTGTCGAACATTTCGTTGACATAGGTCGTGAAATCCGCGGCGTTGCCGTAGTGCGAAGTACCGAAATCATAATAGGCGATCCAGACCGCCCTGAATTCTCTTTCACTGTCGGAAGAAGACTCTTTTTCTGCGGCCGATACGGCGGCCGGAGGATTAATGTAAGCCTCACCCGCAAAGCCCGCGGCGATCGCGAGAACACAGATCAGGCAGATAAGCTTTTTGAATTTGAAAAACATATAAATATCACCTTTTGAAAAATTTACACACCATCTCTATATATACCATAAATCCGCACCAAATGATAGTCAGAAAATGACTTGTGAGAAAAATAATTTTTCTTTGCGTATACTGTTTCTTCACGGGCACGCAGTATGTTATAATGGATTCCTGAAAGGAGAATTGCTTATGTCGATCGCCAGGATACACAAAACAAATCTTATCATCATCTGGGTCGCGATAATCGCTCTTATCGGTATCGCGTTCTCTAACTTCGGAGCTTCGAAGACCACCATAATTGAGACGGTAGTCATGCTCACATGCGGTATTATCACGACCGTCGCGTACTTCATGGACATGGACGATGTCAAAAAAGGCCTGTTCCTTGTTATGCCGGCTTCGATCGGCACTCTGGTATTCTCCTGGCTGTCGGGCGGAAACGGAGTAGCGTTTATCGCGAATTTCGTATTGCTCGCGATGGCAGCCACATATTTTATCAAAAAGGTTATTCTGTATTTCTCGGTCCCTTTCATTTCCCTTTCCGTTATCCTGCTCATCATCAACGCGAAGATAATCGACGGACAGACCGGAAGCTTCGGCGGGGGCATGACGAAGATCGCGCTTTTCATTTTGACGGCGGTAATGATCTACAACTGCGTTAAGCGCGGATCCGGCATTGTCGAGGAAACCGAGGAGACGCTCCGGCTTGTGCAGAATGACGCGAATATTGCGAATGACATCGCGCGCCGGCTCAATACGACCATCGTGAAGAGCCAGGATGTGGTGCAGGTTCTCGTTGAAGACAGCAGAAATGTGGAGACCGCCACGAAGAAGATGGGCGGGCTCGTGGAAGTGACCGCGGGAGCGGCCGCTGATGTCGCGGCATCGGTTGACAGCGCAAATAAGGACATTGATGACAATTACGCGCTGGCAAAGCAGATGGACGAAGGCTTCGCGGGCGTCTTAAAAGCGGTGAAGGGCGGAAACGACGCCGTGGTGACCGCGAAGGAATTCATCATCGGAATGGAGGAGACCGTTTCGGGAGCGAAGACATCGACCGAATCGCTGCTTGACGAGATGGGCAAGATCACATCGATACTTGATGAGATCAATTCGATCGCTTCCCAGACAAACCTGCTTTCACTCAACGCTTCGATCGAGGCCGCAAGAGCCGGCGATAACGGCAGAGGCTTCGCGGTCGTTGCCGATGAGATCCGCCAGCTTTCCGAGCAGAGCGCGGGAGCGGCGAACAATATCGGGCAGATCCTGGAGCAGCTTAAGGAACGTATCGCCGATGTCGCAAAAGAGATCACCGAAGGCGCACATGCGGCGGGAAGCAGCGTGGAGAAGGTTGAAGACATCCTGACGGTATTTGAGAAGATCACGGATACCACGAACGCGGCGAAGGAGAATGTTGACCGCGAGTATGAGATCATAGATCACATTAAGGAGCAGTTCGCGCAGATCAGGCGCAATATGGACGCGATGGTCGCGGGTACGAATGACAGCACGGGCGCGATCTCAGAGATCGAAGGCACCGTAGACGAGCAGAATGCCGCGATCAGGAACATCACAGATGAGATGGACCGAATCGTGGAGCTGTCGGGAGAGCTGGAGACGCAGTTTAAGAAATAAGCAGCTTAAGGAGTCTTTCCGCGGAATGGCCGTCGGTGAAGGAATACGAGTCGGCAATGAAGGCGTCGATCGCGGAAGCGGAGTTCTGCATAGATGGGCTGTCCGGAGCAGCTGAAGCCTTCAGCGCAGTGAGCAGTCCGTCCGCCTCGGTGAACACGGGGCCCGGAACATATCCGCGGTAATCCCTGTAGAATCCGCGGTCGCTGCCCTCGAAGCGGTCGAGATCGTAGGCGTAGAAATACATCGGGCGCCTGAGCAGCGAGTACTCGAAGATTATCGAGGAATAGTCTGTGATCAGGATGTCCGTGGAACCGAGAAGGGTGTTAAGGCCCGTATAATTCGAAAGATCGATGATCCTGCCGGAAACGGCAGGGTCTTTTTTTGACGCGCTGTTGAGCGCGGTTGTTTGTTTAAGCATCGACGCGACGAAGGGATGCAGACGCAGTCCGAGACAGTAATCATCGGGCATTTCGCGCACAAACGAATCGGCGAAAGAACGGATGATGTCGATCTGCCGGCGCTCGTTTCTCTTATCGTCGCGGAAGGTCGGGGCGTAAAGGACCAGAGTCTTTCCGATAAGGGAGGGGAAATCCTTCTCCAGTACGGTACGCGCTTCCTTCGCGAAACCGGGTTTAAAAAAGGCGTCGGTACGGGGAAGTCCCATTACGCGAACCTTGCTTTCGGGCACGCCGAAGCACCCGGCATAGATGTCCCTTGTAGCCGGGGAACTGACGATCAGATGCGTGATATTGCGGCCGCAGCGGGCCTCGAGATCTTTTAATTCGCCTTCGTTCACGTCCTGCCCGAACTTTTTGATCGTGCCGGTGCCGTGCCAGAGCTGCGTGAGGGCAGAGCCCTTGCGGAGCTTAAGGAAAGCCAGGGGCAGGAATGTATTGTCACAGAAGATAAAGCGGCTGCGCGCGAGACGGTACGCGGATCTGAATATAAAGCCCGCGCCGGAGGCCTCGCTGCGTGTCAGGGCATCGCACCTGAAGCCGCGCTTTTCGAAAACAGTCTTCATCACGCCGCAGTTGCCCTCATCGGAGCTGTCATGCGTCATTATGAAATAAGCCCTGTTCCCGTCTACCGGGAGCAAGGAGAAAATACCGTATAAGAGGCCGTAGAGCCGGTACCCCGCCATTTTCTTTCTGCTTATCCGCACAAGAGTCTCCTCCGGGCTTTGCCCGTGATGTATTATGCCTCTGATTATAGCAGATTTGGGGATATATTCAACCGACAGGTATTCCCACGCATCCCGATGAGTTGTATAATTCAGTTAAAGGCATTTTGCGGAAAACAGGAGGACCAGATATGAGCGGAAACAAGGACGGAATGAATTACGCGCCCAAGGGCAAACCGGCACCCGTGGTTAAAGCCGGAGAATTCTGCATTGCGGCGATAGCGCTGAACCACGGCCATATTTACGGCATGTGCAACGGCCTGATCGAAGCGGGAGCCACGCTGAAATGGGTATATGATGTTGATGCGGAAAGAGCACGGAAATTCGCGGATACCTATCCCGGTGTCAGGATCGCGAAGAGTGAAGAAGAGATATTCTCGGACCCCGAGGTAAAGCTCGTATGCGGCGCCGCGATAACCAGTGAGCGCTGCGCCCTCGGAATAAGGGCCATGAACGCGGGCAAGGATTATTTTACGGACAAGGCTCCCCTGACTTCTCTCGAGCAGCTTGAGGCGGCGAAGGAAGCGGTAGCGAGGACAGGCAGAAAGTACATGGTCTACTACAGCGAGCGCATCCATGTCGAGTCCGCGGTATTCGCGGGAGAGCTGATAAAGGCCGGCGCGATCGGACGTCCGATACATGTGGACGGCTTCGGACCTCACAGGATCGGCGATCCTCTGGCCAGACCCGACTGGTTCTATGTAAAGGAAAAGTACGGCGGTATCCTCTGCGATATCGGAAGCCACCAGATAGAGCAGTTCCTGTATTACTGCAATGAGGATGACGCGCGCGTCATGTACAGCGAGGTCGGAAATTACGACCATCCCGAGTATCCCGAGCTTGAAGATTTCGGCGATGCCGTGATCGTCGGAGATAAAGGGACCACACAGCATTTCAGGGTTGACTGGTTCACGCCGGACGGTCTTTCCACATGGGGTGACGGCCGAACCTTCATACTCGGCACAGACGGTTACATCGAGATCCGTAAATATGTAAATGTCGGAATGAACGACGGCAAAACGGATCTTGTTTTCCTCGCGAACAAG
>JAFZKM010000232.1 GCA_017553665.1 Lachnospiraceae bacterium | reverse complement strand
GGTGCAGTTAAAGAAATCTGTATCGGGCTGTCCGTCACGCTTAAAGCGGCGGTCTACAGCGATAGAAAATCTGGCAATAGCGGTGGAATTCTGACCCTGTGAGTATCTAACCTCAGGATCCCTGGTCAAACGTCCCATTAAAATGACTTTGTTCTTTAGGCGACCTCCTTATTCCTCGTCACGTCTAATGCATAAGTATCTGAGTACATTGTCCATGATACGAAGTCTGGCTTCGAGCTCAGCGGGAACAGTAGTCTCAGCATCGAATTGGATGAAATAGTAGTATCCTTCGCTCATCTTCTGGATATCGTAAGCAAGTCTCTTCTTACCCTGATCCTCAACGTTCAGATTCTGACCGCCGAACTTGGTAATCATATCCTTAACGTTATTAAGGACATTGGCTCTTGCTTCATCCTCGATTACTGCATTAACAACTAAGGCTAATTCGTACTTGTTCATAGTTGCGTTGCACCTCCTTTTGGTCTCTGGCCCTCCGACATGCGGAGAGCAAGGAAAATAATATATCACAATCGGATATATTAGCACCTATGTCAAAAAAAAGCAAGAACTTTTTACGGTTCCTGCCATTTTTCTTTTTATTCCTCATTTTCCTGCGGTTTAACCTCGCGGATATTTTTCTCCGCCTGCCTGCGCGGCAGCATGATCATATGCCCGCAGCCGCGGCATTTAAGCCTGAAGTCGATCCCCGTACGCAGGACTTCCCACTCGGAACTCCCGCAGGGATGCGGCTTTTTCATCTTTAAAATATCGCCTACATGAATGTCCATTTCAATGATCCCGTCTCTGTCCGATAAACCGCCTTACGCAAGGAATCCCCTGTTTGAGCCGTCCGACATGTTCATCTCGTTTAAGCTTCCCTTGCCGTAGGTAAGGCCCGCATAGACATTCTGCGAATTCTCCATTACGGCGCCGGACTCATCCTGCGGCGCTATCTCTGCAAATGCCTTCCTGAGGCCTGCGATCACATTCTTCGCGCCCTCCAGCCCGCGGTCCTCTCCCGCGATGTCGCTCGATACGAGCATGCGCTGAACATACTCATAAAGATTTAAGAGCCTCTTTGAGATCGCGAATTTATAATCGAGCACGCTCATGAGCTCGCCGAGGAACTTCTGCGCCGATTTGAGCGCGGCCCTTCCCTCTTCTTTGCTTCCCTGCGCGAGTGCCTTTGCTCCGCATTCGATCTCTTCGAGTATTATATCATAAGTAATGACAACAAGCTCTGTTTTGTTGGCCTGCGAGATCCTCCTCGCAAAATCCTTCTGTCTGTTTCTGTCCATTATCTGTCCTGTCTCCGAATCATCGGTTATCATTTATCGTTTCATCAGCCGTTATCAGCTCTGGAGCAGCTGAAGGATGTTCTGGGGCCTCTCGTTCGCCTGCGCGAGCATCGCGGTGCCGGCCTGGTCGAGTACGCTCTGCTGCGTGTAATTGGTCATTTCCTCAGCCATATCAACGTCCTCGATACGTGACATCGACTCGGTCATGTTAAGATCGGTGGTCTCGAGGTTATTGATCGTGTGCTCAAGTCTGTTCTGGTACGCGCCGAGCTTCGCTCTGATCGCCGATACTTCGTTTACCGCGTTGTCGTAAAGGGTGATCGCCTGCTGCGCGCCCTCTTCGGTGCAGACATTGATGCTGGCTATTCCGAGCGTTACGGGATCGATCCTCGGGATCTTAACTTCCATATCCTGATGCTCATTCGCGCCGACCTGGAGATACATCGGGCCCGCTTCGAGCAGAGTGGTAACGGACTCAAGGATCTCTCCCTCAGCGTATGACGCCTCCTCGCTCGCGTCGCCCGCAGCGTCCGTGAACATGGTCTGGCTCGCGCCGGGAGTGATCTGGAATCTCATCTCGAAGTTGTTATTGTCCTTAACATAGACGATATCGCCTCTAGCCGACGCGGTCGCGGTCGTTCCGAAACCGTCGCCGAGCTCAACCTGCGCGTCCACTCCGTAAGAAGTAACGGTCTCGGTGCTGAGTCCGAACAGGCCGGCAAGCGCCTCATTGTTGCACTGGATGCTCACCTTCTGCGATGAGCCGTAGCCGTTCGACATGAATATCAGATTGCCTTCGCCGATGCCTGTCTCGGTATAACCCGCGGTCTCGATGGGTCCGTCCGCATCGGGGCCGTCTCCGAAGAATGCCTTGATGTTCATCTGGTCGCAGAGGTTTCTGATGCCCGCGTAGCAGGTCTCGAGCGTCATTCCCTCGGTGAAATACAGCGAATAGCCGTTGATCGTGATCGATCCGCCCTCGTCTTCTCCGATCTCATCGAAGGTGGGAACTCCGCCCACAACGACTGCCTGTCTCGGGTCAACCGTAACATTCATCGCGTACTCGATGCTCTCTACGGTATCCGAAGAGTAGATCAGGTTAACGTAGGTGTTGTTTGTGTATGAATTCTTGTCGAGATTGCCGTCGAGCAGAGTCTTTGTATTGAACTCGGTGGTCGTCGAGATTCTCTGGATCTCGGCCTGAAGCTGGTTGATCTCCTGCTGGATCGCGCTTCTGTCTTCGGTCGT
>JAFZKM010000026.1 GCA_017553665.1 Lachnospiraceae bacterium | reverse complement strand
GCCAGCCTTAATAGCCGGAGTCATATACCGCCTGGATCTGGTCGCGGACTTCTTTTTTGCCGTAATCCAGATGATGCTTTACCCAGGACGCGGTAAAGTCCTGCAGCCAGGGCCGTACCTCGGCTTTGTTGCCGACCGTGTCATCGATCATGTAAAGGACCTTCTTCGAATCGAGCATCGCGTTGTAGACCAGTTCGTAAGGATGGCAGTCCGGATAGTCAAGATTATAGTAGCCGTTCGCGTAGTGGGACGGATAAACCATTGGACACAGATAATCGAGATACTGCGCCATGCGGTAATAGCTCTGTCCTACGATCTTAGCGTCGATCGAACTGGTGATAACGGCACCGAAAAGGTCGCACGACACGAAGCATCCGAGCGGCTTAACCTCTTCGCAGAGCCTCTTGATACCGTTCGAGATCGCGTCGATCTTCGATACTTCGTTGACAATGTCGCCGTAATCATAACTCTCAGATCCGAGATTTCCCTTATCGGTAGGGAAACGGATGTAGTCGAGATTGACCTCGTCAAACCCGTCCACCGCGCAGCATTTGCAAACTTCGATGATATAGTCCCAGGCCTCTTCGTTATAGGGATTAAGCCAGGTATAGCCTGTATTGTCCTTATAGAGCTGGCCGTCGGTCTTGTAAATGCACAGATCCGGCCTCGATTTGCTGATGACGGGATCCTTCATCGTAACCACGCGGGCGATAACGTAAATGCCCATCCCGTGCAGACGGTCAAGGAACTGATGCACGTCGCTGATGGTCCACGAAAGCGCGTTGGCTTCCTTTGCTATCGGCGAATCCATCCGGTATGAGATCGAGCCGTAGTCGGACTTTATGTCGACCACGATCGTGTTCAGCTCTGTAGCTTCCACGAGCTTCAGCGCGTCTTCTAGCTTTGAATTGAATTTCTGCGCCGAAAGATATATGCCCCGCGAATCCACGCGTGTCCTCGTATCCACGAAATCCTTCATCCAGACCTCTCCGTCGAGATTGTCGTAGATCGATTCGACTTCTCCTGGCTCGTCCTTGGGGCTGTACCAGAGTCCGTAGATGCCGGTCTCCGCCGCCGCTCCGGTCAGATCGGCCTCACCGTCTCCTCCCATCGCCTCCGCGAAAGAGGTCGGCGTGGGTGATGTAGCGGCCTCAGGGTCCTGTTCCTTCATAACTCCCGAATAGTACTTCGCGGCGATATATCCTCCGAAGCCTATTCCGCAGGCCAGCACCACGACAAGGATGATCGCGAGGATCCTCCCGAACGAGGGCGGGCGTCCTCCTCGGCCGCTGCCGTAATCTATATACATGTCGCTCTTTCTCATGTATTATCTTCTTCCTTCCATTGCGTCATAATTGGGCGCGCTCGTCCTGCCCGCCGGTCTCTCCGTCTGCTCCGGCTTCCCGTCGGCAGACTCGTGCTTGAGATGCTTCTCAAGCCTGCAGAAAATATTAACGACATCGGGATCGAAGCTCTTTCCGCTCTCGGCCCTGATGATCTCTATAGCCGCCTCATGCGAGTATCCGGGCTTGTAGCAGCGTTCGCTGACTATCGCGTCATAGGTGTCCACCACCGCCATGATGCGCGCCGCAAGCGGGATATCGGTTCCCGCGAGACCGCAGGGATAGCCGCTTCCGTCCCATTTCTCATGGTGATGGTACGCGATATCGATCGCCATCTTGATAAAGCCGTTCTGAGAGTTCTTCGCGTAGATACCGTTCAGAGTCTCGACTCCGGCCACGGTATGCATCATCATGATCGATCTCTCGCGTCCCGTCAGATGGCCTTCCTTAAGAAGTATCTTGTCCGGGATCGCCATTTTGCCGATGTCATGAAGCTTCGACGCGATCTCTATGGTATTGATGAATTCACTGGTTATCAGTTTTTCGTATTTGTGCGTGAGTGAAAGGCCGGTCGCTATCAGTCGGCAGTTTCGCGAGATATTTACCAGATGCTTTCCGGTTCCGTCGTCACGGTCCTCGGCGAGCGCGGCGATGGCGAGCGCCATATTTTTGCGCTCCTCCTCGATCTGGTGCAGCTGCTGGTTAACAAGCCTGTGCAGCTTCTTGTTATTGATCGAGAGCTCCTTCTGCATCTCGAAATTGTGAAGATGAGTCTTTAAGCTCATCAGCACCTCGGTGCGTTCGAACGGTTTCGTGATATAATCAACGGCCCCGCTCTCGTAGCCCTTTATGCGGTCCTGCGGCGATGAAAGGCCCGATACGAAAATGACCGGTATATCGCGCGTTTTCACATCCTTTTTGAGGAGTCTGCAGTATTCGTAGCCCGTCATCTGGGGCATCGTTATATCCATCAGGATGATCCCGGGCAGTTCGGCCTCCACCGCTTTCATCGCAAGTTCAACAGAGGGTACCGGCCGCGCGATATACCCCGCTTCCCTCACGATATCCGCGAGTGTCATAAGATTGGAGACCACATCGTCCAGTATCAGGACATTCTCCGCGTCCGTTCTCTTAAACTCCATATATCTCTCCAAGCTCCTTAATGAGCGCCATCGCAAGATCGTACTTTTCCTTGCGGACATTCAAGAGCAGTGAAAATGCCTTGTTCTTCCGCTCCGGATCGTTCTGCGAAATGTAATTCCTGATCGTTGTGGCAAAGTTCTCCGCCTTTTCCCAGCTTCCGAGCTCGATGCATATCATAAGCTTCTCGAGGCTGCCCCTCAGCATCGCCATGTCGCCTTCTTCGTCCCCGTCCTCTCCGGCAAAAGCCTGCTGATCCGGGATATCCATGGAAGTAAGGGCCGGCGTGCTTCCCGAAAGATCGTAATCCCCGACGCTGATGTTTTCTTTCGCCGCCACGGGAAGGGATTTCGAGAATTCAAAGCTTCCCTCGGGGAACGCCACTGGATCCGAAGCCTTCTTATCGCTCTCATGCACCTTCACGGTAAATGAAAATGTGCTTCCCTTGCCTTTTTCACTGTCCATGCTGATGGTTCCTCCCATCAGCGTGACAAGCTGCTTCGTGATCGCAAGTCCGAGTCCGGGTCCTCCGTAACGCCTTGTGATGGATCCGTCCACCTGTGAAAAGCTCTTGAACAGCTTATCTTTTTCCTCATCCGAGATTCCGATGCCGCTGTCCATTACCATGAAGAACAACTCAGTCTCGCCGCCTCCGAGCTTATTTGCCGTAAGCTCGATCGCTATCTGCCCCTGCGAAGTGAACTTTATCGCGTTTGAGAACAGATTGTTGAGCACCTGCCCGAGCCTCAGTTCGTCGCCGATCACGTAATCCGGCACGTTCCTGCTGATGTTTACCATCAGCTTCAGGCCTTTTTCGTTTATCTTCACGCTGTGGAAAGCCAGCTGGTCGCTCATGAACTTCTTCAGCGAGAATTCCGCGTTGACGATCTCGATCTTTCCGGCCTCGATCTTCGAGAAATCAAGGATATCATTGATGATCTGCGTCATATTGCTGCAGCAGTGCAGGATGATCCCGACGGTTTCTTCCTGCTGCGGCGTCATTTCGGTATTCATGAGGCCTTCCGCCATTCCCTTGATACCGTTGATAGGGGTCCTGAGTTCGTGCGTGATGTTCGCCGTGAACTCATTTTTCATTTTATTTGCGGCCTCAACATCCTCCATCGCCTTACGGTGATTGCGGACCGCGTTGTATCTTTCGGAATCGTTGACCGCCATGGCCACGATGTGCTCTCCTTCGGTGGCATCCACGAAATAGCAGGTCAGTTTTACGGGATAACAGGTCTTGTTCTGCCTGTAGGCAAAGGTCTGCATATACTCGCCGCTCTGCCAGGTCACGCCGTTATGTCCGCGATGGATGGCCATCGGAAAAATCTCTGTGATGTTGACCTCGGAAAAGTCCTGATATTCGGTTTCGCTGTAGGCGATATCATTTGCATAGACAATACGCCCGCTCCGATCAAAAAGAAAGATCGATTCGCGCGTCTTTTTAAGCACCTCGACCAGAATGCCGAGTACTTTTTCGCTGTATTCCAATTGCATCCGGGTGTCACCTCCGATACCGGGGTCTCATTTATTTACAGTATACTTCATGCTCCGTCAATATTCAACGTTCTGCTTCCGACTCTTTTCGAATTCACGTTAAAAAAGAAAAGCAAGTCCATAAATTTTGATTTTTCTGTTGACATTTCACAATATTGCGATGTATAATCACTATAAAAGATGATTACACTTGTGTGGTTGTACAGTACGAACGACAACAGGAGGTTATATAATGAATTTTAACGTACGTTTAAAGCAGCTGAGACAGAAAAATAAGCTCACACAGAGTGAACTTGCCGACATTCTGGGATTAAAGCCCACCGCGATCTCCAACTACGAATCCAAGAGAAACGAGCCTTCATTCGATAAGCTCATCGCTCTTTCAAAATATTTTGATGTATCATGTGATTACCTGCTCGGTATTTCCGATGCTTACCTCCCGATCGTGGGTGAGGTTCTCGATAAGGATATCGTGGAATTCTTCAATCTTTATCAGCAGCTGAACTCCGCAAGCGCGGAAGAGGCCCGCAACTACGTTAGCTACCTGATCTATAAGCAGGAAAATATGTAATTAATTGCGCCAACCGGGCGCATGCGATACAATCTAGTACCCGATAACCCGACCGCTGCGGACGAGAGTTCGCGGCGGTCTTCTTCTGTCTCTATTTATCTTCTTTGTTATCTTTGTCCCTGTTCGCGAGCTTATACACAAGCTGCAGCAGATAAATGATCACGGGCACCACAAATGTACAGTAAAGCGCAAGTTTGAAGATCGCCTGCGCGTTCTCCGACTTTCCGAGTGAAGCGACGATCGCCACTATATACATTCCCACGAGCAGCACGATCGCTGTGATGGCCGCTATTCTTCTTACTTTCTTAAAGGTTTCTTCCTTCATCATGATCTCTTCCTCCGTATCCTGAGGTTATTCCTCCGCCTCGCGGCGTATCTTTTCCATGTATTCCTTCAGTTCCTTCTCGTAACCCAGATCCCCGAGATTGTAGAACTTCTTTCCCGCGAGCGCGTCGGGCAGGTACTGCTGCCTGCAATAGTGGTTCGGGAAATCGTGGGAATATTTATAGCCGTCCCCGTGTCCGAGCTTCGCCGCGCTCTTGTAGTGAGCGTCCATAAGATGTCCCGGGATCGGAGGTGTCTTGGAATTCTCAACTTCTCTCGTCGCCGCAAATATCGCTTCAACCGCAGAATTGCTCTTCGGAGCGCAGGCCACGTAAGCCGCCGCCTGGGCAAGGATTATCTGGGATTCCGGCATTCCGATGCGTTCTACGGCCTCGAAAGCCGAAGTCGCCACCACGAGCGCCATGGGATCCGCGTTCGAGACATCCTCAGCTGCGCAGATGACTATCCTTCGCGCGATGAACTTCACATCCTCACCCGCGTAGAGCATCCTCGCGAGATAATATATCGCCGCGTCGGGATCCGAGCCTCTCATGCTCTTTATAAATGCGGAAATCGTGTCGTAATGATTGTCGCCGCTCTTGTCGTATCTGAGGACTCTTTTCTGAATACACTCCGACGCGGTCGCAAGATCAATATGTATGAGGCCGTCCTCCGCCCTCGATGTGGTCAGCACCCCCAGCTCCAGCGCGTTCAGCGCGGCTCTGGCATCGCCGTTCGCAGCATCGGCAAGAAAGTCGAGCGCGTCCTCTTCGATAACCGCGTGATAACTTCCCATGCCCTTCTTCTCATCAGAAACGGCCCGTATCAGAAGCTTTTTGATGTCGTTCTGCGAAAGGGCCTTCAGTTCAAATATTACGGAACGTGAAAGAAGTGCCCCATTGACCTCAAAGTAAGGATTCTCCGTGGTGGCGCCGATCAGAATGATCGTTCCGTCCTCAACGAACGGGAGCAGATAGTCCTGCTGCCCCTTGTTGAACCGGTGTATCTCGTCAATAAAGAGCATTGTGCGGCGGCCGTACCCTCCGAGCGTGGTCTTCGCTTCATTTACCACGTCTTCCATATCCTTTTTGCCCGCAGCGGTCGCGTTTATCTGCCTGAACTCACAGCTCGTGGAAGCCGCGATCACGCGCGCCAGCGAGGTTTTGCCGGTTCCGGGAGGTCCGTAGAAAATGACGGAGCTCAGCCTGTCCGCCTTTATCGCGCGATAAAGAAGCCTGTCCTTTCCCACGATATGCTCCTGTCCCACAACTTCCTCAAGGGTGGTCGGACGCATACGGGAGGCCAGGGGAGACTCCTTTTCCGTATTCTTTTCCTTCATGTATTCAAAAAGATCCATATATCAATCGTACATTGCGTGTACGCCCGCAATAAGTCTCGCAGTCTCAGCCGAAAGCGCCTTGCCGCTGCGGTAAACAATGTAAAAGCCGCGTTCTTCCCTGAGCTGCAGCGGATAACAGTAGAGTTTTCCCTCTTTTTCCATATCCTTCGCCGCATGGTAGGACATCACCGAAACGCCCGCTCCCTCGGCAACCATTCTTTTTATCGCTTCCTGGTTATTGCTCCTGATGATGACGTTGAGCCCCTTCCCTGAGTGCTCTTCCAAAAAGCTGTCGGCCGCCTTCTGCGTGCCCGAGCCTTCCTCGCGCAGGATCAGCGGTTCCTCAAGCAGACGCTCCGTCCCCGCTTTGCTCTTACGAAGTTTAGTATAATATGCATTGACCGGGGTTACAAGTACCATGGTATCTTTACAGATCATCTCGCCCTCGATCCCCTTAAGCTGCGGCGCGCGTCCGATAACGCCCGCCTCCACCGCGCCGTCCGAGACCATCTCCTCGACCTCGGCGCTGTTGCCCTGACTGACCTTGAACCTTATATCGTTCTTCGCGGAAAGCTGCGCGATCACCGCAGGCAGCAGATAAGTCGCGGGGATCGTCGAAGCTCCGATGCACACGGTCTTTTCGCCTTTATCCTTTGTCTCCTCTTCTATGCTGTTCTTTAACGCTACCATCCTCGCCGCGAGCGGATAAATGCTCTTTCCGTTCTTGGTTAAACGCAGCGATTTTGTGGTCCTCTCAAAAAGCCTGCAGCCGAGCTCCTTTTCGAGCTGCGCTATATGCGCGCTGACAGTAGGCTGCGTCAGATACAGACTCCTCGCCGCCTTCGAAAAGCTCAGATTATCCGCGACGCTCACAAAGCTTTCCAATTGCTTCAATTCCATGATCGATCTCCTCTTCGGTGTTAAAGTATCCAAACGAGAATCTTACGGTTCCCTCCGTGAAAGTGTCCAGACTCTTATGTGCCGCGGGCGCGCAGTGCAGTCCGACACGCGTCATGATCCCGTATTCGTCTTCAAGTACAAATGCGGCTCTCGCCGCGTCGATACCGTCAAATACAAGCGATGTCACCGCGACATATCTTCCCGTACTGTCTGCTGAAGGGCAGTCCCCGCAGGCACCGCTGCAGACAAACCTCGGATCCTTCGCGTCCCCGCCGAAGCCGGGACATACCGGCTCTTCGTCAAGCCGGCCCACGATCCTCACGCCCGGAATATCCTTTATTCCATTTATAAATCTCTCGCAGAGCGCCCGCTCGCGCTCCCTGATGTTCTTTATCCCTGTTTTCGCGATAAACTCCAGCCCCGCCGAAAGCCCATAGATCCCGGGGAGATTCAGCGTCCCGGGTTCATATCTGTCGGGCAGGATATCGGGCATCGTCTCAAGATGCGAAGCGCTTCCCGTACCGCCCTCGAGCACGGTATCGATCAGACCTTCGGCCCTTTTTCCGATGCAGAAGCCTCCCGTCCCCTGGGGCCCCATGAGCCCCTTGTGCCCGGTAAAGCAAAGCACATCGATGCACATCTCTTCCATGTCGATATCAAGCACTCCCGCAGTCTGCGCCGCGTCGACAATGAAAAGTATATCCCTTTCCCTGCAGAGCTTCCCGATGCTGCCGACAGGCTGCACCGCTCCGTTTACATTGGACGCGTGGGTCATGACCACTGCCCGTGTATCCGGCATTATGAACTTCTCAAGGCTCATCGCGTCGGTAAAACCGCAGGCATCGCAGGGAACGCGGTCGAAGGTGATAATGCCGCGCTCTTTCAGCGCGGTAAGAGGTCTCATGACAGCGTTGTGCTCCATCGATGAGGTGAGCACATGATCTCCGGGCTTTAAGAGACCCTTAAGGACCATGTTCAGGCTCATCGTGACATTAGCGGCGAATATCACATTTCGCTCATCGGGCGCAGAAAAAAGCTCCTTTATCTGCTGCCTTGTCCCGAGCACCTTCTCTCCCGCGTCGTAGGCGGACGAATAACTGCTGCGGTTCACATTGCTCCCGACTTCCTTTATATAACGGCACATCTCGTCCGCCACCGCTTCGGGCTTCGGAAACGACGTCGCCGCATTATCAAAATAAATACGTTTTTTCTCCATGCTATTCCCCTTTTTGTGCCCTCCCGCCGCGCGGGATGCCATATGAACATTTTAACTCATTTATAGCATTTTTCAATATATATGCCTGTAACTGTCAATAATTCTATTTCTGTTTCGCAATCGTGAATGCTAAAATATTTTCAGAGGCAGCAAAACTTTTGTTGCCCCAATACATAATAACAAGGATGGGCAGTATTATGCAAACCAAAGACAAAAAAGAGATCCTTGCGATCGCCATATGCGGACTGATCACCGGCGCGATCGCGGTAGCCCTCGTGGCCTTCGGCAATCCCGCCAACATGGGCTTCTGTATCGCCTGC
>JAFZKM010000231.1 GCA_017553665.1 Lachnospiraceae bacterium | reverse complement strand
GTTTATCTTCTCGTTGAATGAGTTCCTGATCATCTTGCACAGCTGAAGGAAATCGCTGTAGCTGTTTACCGCGAGGATTCCGGTCATGTCCATGTTCCAGGGCTTGCGCATCAGAACCGGATATGTGGCCTTTGAACTCGAGATATTGTGCGCTCCGTCATCGAGCAGGATGTCGAGTGACATTACATCCTTTCTCGTTCCGATGATGATGTTCTGCGCGGGGATCTCGGGGAAATCCTGCAGCAGCCTCTCTCCTCTCGCGCTCATGCATACGACGGGAACCGCCGTAACAAAGAACACATCCGCGATCTTCGAGAGGTCGCTCACAAACTTCTGCGCTCCCTGCACTATAGGCTGTGTACGCACGAACTCGGGATCCGAGAAGAGCGCTATCCTCTCCTTCGGATGACGTCCGAACTCACCCCAGCCTTTGATCTCATTTATGCTCATGGGCTCCTCATCGGGATACCTGTCGCTCAGTATCTTAAGCGCGTAGGAATTACACTCGTAGAGGACATCGTCCACATCAAGACCTACTCTGAGTCTGTATTTTCTCATTCACCGCACCGCAACTTTCATTGATAAAATCTCTCCCGAAATAAACCTCTCGGGAAAAAATATTTTACCATAAAAAAAGTATTTTGTGTAGCAGAATAATTATAAATATTTATGTATAAATAACCATTATCCGAGATTCCTGACAACGCCGATCGAGATGTAATTGTCCTCGCAGGCGCGGTAATCCGAACCCTCCTGCGCGCAGACGCATTTCTCGCCGTGGATCGTCATGCGGATGCCTCCGTCGGGCAGTATCTCGGACGGATACGAATCCTCAAAATAACCGCCGTGGGCAACGGTCCTGCCGGTCAGGATCCCTTTGAAATCCTTAAGCTCACACTCGGGGAAATTGATGTTCCAGATCGTGTTCCGTTCAAGAGGCTTCTCAAGATATTCGCCGAGCAGCTGCTCAAGATATCTGTCGCTGACCTCATGTACTCCGAACGCCCCCTCGGAAAAGGCGATCGAGTGAACGCCTTCCACCGCGCCCTCGAACGCAGCTCCCGCGGTACCCGAATACTGAAGGTCGGTACCGCAGTTGTAGCCGAAATTGATGCCCGTGAGCACAGCGTCGGCCTGCACGAAGTTCTTCAGTCCGAAGCGCACGCAGTCCGCGGGGGTTCCCGTGGATTTATAGGCATGCACGCCCTCCACCGGGAAATCTTTTACTTCATAAACGTCGATATGGTTGTGTAGCGTGATATAATGCGACATCGCGCTCCTCTGTCCGTCCGGCGCGATGACCCAGACTTCGCCGAACTTCACCGCCGCGCGGGCCAGTCTTACGATCCCGTCCGCATATATTCCGTCATCATTTGTGATAAGTATCTTTTTCATTTATTCTCCTTCATCATCGCTCTTAAGGGGCTGATGGCCGCCGCCTGCTTCTTCAGCTCCGTAAGATTCATCTTCATGTAAAGTTCCAGCTGTCCGGCCTCCTCCTCGGTAAAACCGGTCCGCGAAATGATCTTACAGTCCGGTATCACGCCCTCGGCCTTTCTTTCGGCGTCGGAGAATGTCACATACGCCAGCTTTTTGCCGTCTTTCCTGCAGATTCCCGATACGCTCATGGTCAGTTCTTCCATACTTCCTCCGTTCCGATAAAGCTTTATTATCTTTTGCGAATATGTTAAAATCTATGCGGCGCGCGGGCAATACACGAACAGGCGCGCCGGAAGGGCGGTTATCCCATGGCAAAAGTTATCGCGGTATGCATCAGTGAAAGAAAAGGCACCCAGAAGCACACGGTTCCGTACATCGACGTTAAGCGTGAGCACGGCATCGTGGGCGACGCGCACGCCGGCAACTGGCACAGGCAGATCAGCCTGCTCGCCAAAGAGAGCGTCGATACCATGCGCACCGAAGGCCTTGATCTCTTCCCCGGCGCGTTTGCCGAGAACATCCTCACCGAAGGCATCGACTTAAAGCACCTGCCCGTAGGCACGAAGCTGCGTGTGGGCGAAGCCCTGCTCGAGGTCACCCAGATCGGCAAGACCTGTCACAACGACTGCGAGATAAAAAAGACGGCCGGCAAATGTGTAATGCCGACCGACGGTATTTTTGCCATCGTCCTCGAAGAAGGACGTATAATGCCCGAAGATGCGATCAATACTTTTTCTGTGTAACTTCTGCCTCAGCAGATATCTGAACGTCATAGGCGGCGTTGATGCACTCATCCTTCGCGGTGATCGAAACCTTACCGCTCTCGATGGTCACTACTCCGCGCTGCTTGCCCTTTGAGCTCACATCGGTGTCCTTTGTCTTGATGCCGTCATTGCCCGAAGAAACCAGCGTGATGTCTCCCGACTTGATCGTAACCGAATCGTTTCCCTGTATCGCGGTTCCCACCGCGTTGACCTCAAGTGTCAGATTCTTGATCTTCAGATCGTTCTTCGTATGTATTCCCTTGTTATAAGACGCGTTGACGATCAGGGTTCCCTTTCCCTGTATTGAAAGATCGTCTTTCGCGTAAATGCACGCGTTCCCGGCCAGTTCCGAGTTGCCCACCTTGGGCGCCCTGTTGTCGTTTAAGGTGTTTACCGTGCCGTTCTGCGCCACGATGGTCGTTTCTTCGGCGTCCTCAACATAAATGACCGAATCCTCCACGGACGAAAGCGTGACTCCCGAAAGGATCACTGAGACTTCTTCTCCCTTTGCCTTCACTATGATCCTGCCTTCCGAAAGCATTCCCGTGAAGGTGTACTCGCCGCCCTTCGTGATGGTATAAACTCCGTTCTTCTCCGACCAGCCGTCAGCAACTTCAGTGGTAACGGTAAGTCCTTCGGCCGAAGCGGTATCATCGGTCTGATCTGTCGAAGCGTCACCGGGCTGCGCGTCTGTATTGCCGGCCGCGGGAGCGTCGGTGGTCTTTGTATCGGTATTGTTTCCCGATGCCGTGGGAGCGGCTGTCGAAGCGGCACCGCTGCCTTCGCTGTTCGCGTCTCCGTTCTTCGCGCAGGCTCCGAGCATGCTCACGATCAGTATCATGACAGCTGTCAGTGTAAATAATCTCTTTCTCATTTCTTTCCCTCGTCTATCTTGCTTTATTTTCGATCTTCAGCTCTCCCGTTTCGGGATCGGCCATGAATCTTATTTCTCCGTCAAAGGTGGAAAATACCTCGCAGCCGAGCCTGTCCAGCGTTTCGGCCGTCTCCTTTCCCGGTGTCCGGGCAGTTACCACGCAGTATTCCGGCTTCAGCCTCTCAATAAGCTTATCCGCCTTTTTGCCGTCACGTCCGTGGTGCGGCAGTTTGTATACATCGATGTCACCGATATCGTACTCTCCGAGCAGCTCGGTGATCCTTTCCTTCTCCGCGTCTCCCGGGAAGAAAAACTTCCATCCCGCGTATTCCGCAAGTACCGCGACCGAATAATCATTTGTCTTATCGTATTCCTCCTGCCACGCGGGATAGATCCTGAGCTTCAGGTCCCCGAACTCAAGAGTCTCATTTTCCGTGGGGATATCAACCGTAAGTCCTTCGCGGTCCATCGCGATATTGAGCAATGCCTGCTCTTCGGAATTCTTTGTCGCGCGGGACATGATCAGCCTGTCGACCGTCAATCCGTTCAGGACGCTCTGCGCGCCTCCGATGTGGTCCTTGTCGGGATGCGTGAGCACCAGGAGATCCAGATGCTTAACGCCCTTTTCCGCCAGCGAATCCATGAGCTTCGGCGCTTCGGTATATAGCCCCGTATCTATCATGATGTTCGCGTCGGGAGATGTGATCAGTATCGCGTCGGAATCCTCTTTCGTCTCAAAAAAATACACGTT
This sequence comes from Lachnospiraceae bacterium, assembly GCA_017553665.1. The sequence continues at coordinate 1,265 of JAFZKM010000231.1, read as the reverse complement.
CAGCCCGGTCACGGGTTCCGGAGCCTGCTCCTGTCCGCCCGGGTCCTTCCTGCATCCGCAGGCAAGAAGCACGACCGCGGCAGCGACCGCAGCAAGCCTTATAAATATACTCCTTCTGCCTATATATATCAACCCGCTTTCATTTGTGCAGTTCACATGTTACTATATAACTATGACTATTATAAACGGGAATATGTGAAAAAATATACACTTTTTTATAAAAAATCAATCTTACGGAGAGAAATGCCATGGAAAAGGACCTGTTCGGACCCATAAAAGCATATTTTGAGAAGCTCGGATACATATGCGACGGCGAGGTAAAGGATATCGACCTTTACATGGAAAAAGACGGTGTGAGCGTCGCGGTGGAACTGAAGGTCTCGCTCGACTTCAAATCGCTGCAGCAGGCCGCTCTGAGGCAAAAGGTCGCGGACGCGGTCTATATAGGCATCTTCTGTCCGAAGGACATGCGCTCGCACTCATTCACGGATAAGCTCTATCTCCTGAAAAGGCTCGGCATCGGTCTCATCACCGTTACAAAGCGAACAAAGACCGTTTCGGTCGCGAACGAGCCCGTTGTCTGTGAGCTCAGCACCTTCAAGGCGCGCAATAAGCGGCAAAAAGCCGCGGTCGAAAAGGAATTCCGCAAAAGAAAGACAAAGCTCAACACCGGCGGAGTCTCGGGCACCAAGCTGATCACCGGCTACCGTGAGGACGCCCTTGTCGTGCTCGACGCTCTGTGTTCTCTCGGAGGAGAATCGGATACCCGCTCCATCCACGCCGCTTCGGGCATAGAAAAGACCGCTGCTATCCTTCGTGCCAACTACTACAGATGGTTTGAAAAGAAAGGCAGCGGCCGTTACTGTATAAGTGATGCGGGCTATGCCGCGCTCGAGGAATTCGAGCCTGTCTTAAAGGCTCTCATGCGCCCCGGCAAATAAGTCATTTCTTAAGTCTTAACATCTCGGAATAAGCGAGAAGGAACGGGCCCACGCCCTTCGCGTCATCCTTCACAACAGGTTCGGACATATAATACTCATAGGTTCCGGACCTCATTTTTTCGCCGCCGAGACCGGCTACGAGGCATATCCCTCCGAGGTGTATCCCGTCTTCGTCCGAGGTCATGTATCTTTCGCGGATCCCGTCAAAAGCGGCCCTGCCGTATCCGGCATATTCCGCGGGCAATAAACCCAGTCTCGCGCCCCTCAGATACGAGTACGCCATGATCGCGCTTCCGCTCGTCTCAAGGTAATTTCCCTTCATTC
>JAFZKM010000230.1 GCA_017553665.1 Lachnospiraceae bacterium | reverse complement strand
GATTGCTGTTAAAGTATCAAGATTATTGACATTCTTGGGAGTCTGAGCCGCTCCGTTAATATTGAAGTAAAGCTTTGTATCGTTGTCTGCAGTAATCTTAACGGTAATCTTAACCTTTCCGTCTGCAAGAGGCTCATACTTAACAATACCATCGGTAGAAGTTACAACGCCGTCGACCTTAGTGCCGCCCTTAGCATAATTAATAAGAGCTCTTGCAACTCTTGCCTGATAATCAGCATCTGTTTCACCTTCTGCCTGAGGACTGTTAGGATCAACAAGCTTGAATGCGAACTCAGGAGATTTTACCTCTTTATAATTTACATCGGTAATATCGCCATCATCAATATGCCAGATAATAGTATTTTTGTCATATTCGATGTCATCGTTAACAGGTCCCACATAATTAACGAAATCAGTGAGCTTAGCAACGATCTTAGCGTTATCAACAGTATATGTCTGGATAGCAGTAGTAATATTCTTGAATGCTGCTGCTAATTCTGTGCTGCTGAAAGTAGAGGTAGATGAATTAGTTAAATTGCCGTTAGTGTTATTAATACCATTGTTGGTGAAAATTGTACCAGCTTCACCAAAATCGATCGCATAAATCTTAATGTTATCGTCATTAAGAGCATTATTGATCTGCGCAACGGTAAGCGCAGTCGCGTTACCGGTCTCACCTTCGTGCTTATTGGCTCTATTCGCCTCACCATCAGTAAGAATTACGATCGTGGGGTTAGATACCGTTGTCATTGCTTTAAACTTAGCCTGAGCCTTCTCTAAAGCGTCATCAACATTTGTTCCGCTTATAGTAGAAATATCACTGATTTTCTCAACTTCTGTTGCGTAACCGCCAAAACCGAAAATACCTACAACAGTAACATTGGGGTCTTTGTCAAGTTCATCCTTGAAAGCCTGAGCCTGAGCCTTTGCAACCTGAAGACGGGTCTGACTGGGATTGGTATTACGTACTCTATTCCCCATGCTTACAGAACAATCGATAACGATAATTACATCTGAATGTACCTGATTACCGCCGGTCTTAAGGAACTCACGATCAACAGTGAACTGAATGTTGCCGTTAGTTAATGCAGCAGTAGCAGCTGCATCAGCCTCAGTTTCAGCGCTTACTCTTGTCCCAAAGTGTAATACGCCTACTACGAGAGCTAAAGCAACGACGAGACTCATCATCTTCTTCCATGAAAATCTCTTCATTTCGTCTTCCTCCTAATAAATTATAGTTTTTGAACGTATGTGGTAGAACTTCTCCCCACTATGTTTCCATTGTATTTGAATAAAGATACATTTTGGATACATATTTCAGATATTTTTAACTAAATTAGTAAATATAATTACCGCATTTATTCATTATTCGTGTAGAATATACATTTTAAAAGCACGTATCCTTCATTTTCTATTCACTTGTAACCTTTTGGGACGATTTGCGTGACATTTCCCTCTTCCATTTGTATCTTTTTTCACAACAAAGAGAGCCCCCGTTTTCACGGGAGCTCCCATACAATCAGATTCGAACCGATCTCTTATTTATTTGTGCGTCTCTTATTCCTGCGCTTCGCGATCGACTGGTCTTCCTCGTCGATGATCAGCAGCTCTCTCTTCGCTACAAGCTGGTCCTTCTTGAGGAATCTCATGTCATTGCCGAAGCGGACTTCGATCAGCTTCACGTCGGAGTTATCGAATACCTCGCCCTCTCCGTAGGTCGTATGATAAACGATATCATGCTCCTGGAGGCGGTCGATCGCGGCACGGAGTGCCTTACGCTCGTCGGTGTCCTTCTCGGCGTTGCGCTTCTGGTCGTCCTCGCCGGAATCGTAAGAATTCTTATAATATACGTCCTGTCTTACTTCCTCGGGAGCAGATGATTCTACATCAAGTCTCTTTATCTGAGGAAACTTTCTTCCGCTCTCGCGGTTATCGAGGTTCAGCTTCTTCAGTCTGTCTACCTTACGTGACGCTGCGTCCTCAGAGCCGTTCTTGCGGTCACGGAGAAGCTTGTAAACGATCAGTCCGATGAGGATCAGGATCGCTACAACGATCACGATAAGAATGATCTTAAATATCTCGTCACGCGTGGTTCCGCTGCCCTCTTCGGGACCGGGTGTGGGCGAAGGTGTGGGCACTTCGGTCGGCGCTGTCGTAGGCGTGGGTGCCGGCGAAGGTGTGGGCGAAGGAGGAGGTGTCGGCGAAGGAGTGATCGTGCGCGACTCGTCCTTCGATACGTAAGAGCTCGTTACATAGCCCTTATAGGTAATGCCGTTCCTCTCGAACTTGATATTATACCAGATCTTGCCCTCCGAAGAAGGAGCCTCACCGATGATCGTTACCTCTTCCTGCGCGGAAAGCTTCAGCTTCTCGTTCGATGCATCCGTGATCTGGTCGTATTCAACGCCGGGACCCGAGCGGACATTAACCGTGCCGTTCGCTACTCCGACATAATAGATCCAGTTATCTTCTTCCTCCGCATGAGCCTCATGCGCGGAAGCAAAGCCAATCGCGGCAACAAGCACCGCAGCGAGAAATATATATTTCAAAATACCGGCCAGACCGGTCTTCCTGATACGATCCATCTTTAAAAAACCTCCAACACTGATAATTCTATCAATACGCAAATAAGATGTCAACCGAACAAAACCTTACGTTTTTGTTATGATTCTGTTACATTACAGGTCGGCAAGAGAAACCGTCATGATATTCTCTTCCTTCGCGTATCTGACAAGCTCAGGCTCAAAGCCGCTCTTACTGAACAGGCAGAGCTTTTTCGGTCTGATGCCGGCTTCCTCTACGAGAAGCTTAAATTCATCGAGCTGATCGAAGTCGGCGGACTTATCCGAATAGAAGCACATGCCGACGAGCATATTGCGCTCGCTGTCGAGTCCGACGATGTCGAGGATGCCCTTCTTGCCGTACCAGGACTGCCACTCGGTATAGTTCCTTCCGAGCTTCTTGTATTTGGACATGATCTCGAGATACTCCCTGCAGACATCCGAGAAGCTCTTTCTCATGAAACGCCCCATATCGGGCACAAAGAGCTTATTGTAAATGTATTTGCCGTTGTCGGTCTCAATGTCGGACATGTTCGGGAATACATAGGCATAATAGAAATTAAGGAAATTATCCTTTATCCGGTATACGCCCTTCTTGGTATTCTCCGCGTTCCTTACGCTCACGGAATAAACTTTTTCGACAATGTCCATCTCGGACAGGTTCTTCAGATATACGCTGATCTTCGCGCGGCCGTAGCCTGTGTATTCGTAAATATCGTTCAGTTTGTTCCTGCCGGTGGCAAGCGCGGTAAGTATCGTATTGTATGCGCCAAGCTCACGAAGTTCAAGCTTCAGCAGATATTCGGCTTCATTGAGCAGGGGCGCGTCGGGGCTGAAGAAGAGGCTCAGAAGATTCTCCCTTATTCTCCTGTTCTCCTGCCAGAGCTTCAGATAACGCGGTACGCCGCCCAGAATGGCCCTTATCATTACGCAATCGGATGCCGTCGACTTCGGGAACCACTCAACTGTTTCGGCAAAGCTCAGTTCCTTTATCTTAAAGATACCGGTAATGAAGCGCGCGAAATCCTTGTTCTCCGCGACCATCGAATTCTCGACCCAGTTCACGGACGAAGAAAGCAGCAAAACCATGTATCTTCCGTATGTCTGCTCTTCCCTTACCAATTTGATAAGTCTGGATTTAAGTTCCGCGGAAGCGGCAAATCTGAACTCATCAATGACAAGGACCGTCTTTGAATCCGAAGATTGGTCCATCTTCTCGATGACAGCCTTCTCTATCCCCTTTATCTGTTCGGCCTCGCTTACGTCGCCGGCCTTGTAGTAGATATAATGCTTTTTCTCACAGAATTTCAGCGCAAGAGTGGTCTTTCCGATGCCTGCCCTGCCGTAGATCACGAGCACGTTGCTGTGTTCGTTGGCGTATATGTTCTCCAGCTGCTTCAATTCATCTTTTCGCCCAATAAACATTACTTCTCCATTCCTTACCCCAAACGGGTTCGCGGAAAATCAACAGTTCCAAAAGCCTTACATGCGGTCGGGTACCTTGATCGCCAGCAGATCCATGCAAATCTCAAGCGCGGTGAGTACATCAACGATCAGGCATACCCATTCATTGCGGACGGCAATGTCCTCCTGCGCCACGATCTTATGGTCATGGTAGAAGGTATTAAACCTGTCGGCCAGATCGTAAACGAAAGCGCAGACCTTATGAGGCGCGTATTCGTCGGCAGCCTTGTGGATCGCCTCTGAAAATCCGGTCAATGCGAGCATCATATCTGTTTCGCTCGCGCTGTATTCCCTCTCGCTCTTTCCGAGCTTGAAATTGCCGAACGTTACGTCATTGCGTATCTTGTCTATCGAAGTTCCTTCCGCCGAAGCGAGCTTCTCAAGGATCGACTTGATCCTGACCATGGTATAGAGCATGTAAGGTCCTGTATTGCCCTCAAACGCGGTAAACCTGTCGATATCAAAGATATAGTCCTTCGTGGCCTGGTTTGACAGATCGCCGTACTTCAGTGCCGCAAGGCCTACCATGCGCGAGATCTCCTGAGCCTCTTCCTCTTCCATGTCGCGGTCGGCCATCTTCTCGAGAACCTTGTCAGAGATGTCCCTTACCAGGTACTCAAGTCTCATAACGCCGCCGTCGCGTGTCTTGAAGGGCTTTCCGTCCTTGCCGTTCATCGTGCCGTTGCCGAGGAAGAACAGCTCCGTATCGGCTCCGACAATGCCTGCTTTTCTGGCCGCGCGGAATACCTGCTCAAAATGAAGTCCCTGCCTTTTATCGACAACATATATGATCTTGTTAGGTGAGAAATCCTTCTGTCTCTGAACTATCGTCGCAAGATCGGTGGAGTCATAGCCTACCGCTCCGTCAGACTTAAGCAGCATGCAGGGCGGCATTTCTTTATTATCTGATTCTTCCTTAACATCCACGACAAGAGCGCCTTCGCTGATCTTCGCGATGCCCTTCTTCTTCAGATCCTCGATCATCGGCATGATATACGGATCGGCATCGCTCTCGCCGTACCAGAGTTCAAAATGAACGTTAAGATTATCGTAGTTTCTCTTCAGATCGTTCTTCGATATCTCCATGATCTTCTTCCAGAGAGCCAGATAGCCTTTTCTTCCGTTCTGAAGTTCATAAACAGCCTGACGTGCCTTCGCCCTGTACGCCTCGTCCTCTTTCGACTTCGCGCTGGCGAAAGGATATATTTCTTCCAGTTCCTTTAATGAAACGGGGCACTCTTTGGGTTATTCGACCGTATAACTCTCATCCCAGAATACCAGATCGGGGTAACGTACCTGCATCTCCGTAAAGATCAGACCGATAGGAGTTCCCCAGTCTCCGAGATGCGCGTCACCTATGGTCTTAAAGCCGTCAAAATCGAGCAGACGCTTAACGCTCTCACCGATGATCGCGGGACGTAAATGTCCTACATGCAGAGGCTTCGCTACATTCGCTCCGCCGTAATCGATAACCGCGGTCTTGCCGGTGTTCGCGGGTTCAAAGCCGAGGTTTTCGGCCTTTGCCATCTGGTTCAGATAGTCAGCGAGCGCCTTATTGCCGATATTGATATTTAAGAAACCGGGATTAACCGCTTCGACCTTCGAGAAGAACTCATCTCCGGCAAGCTTCTCCGCTATCTCACCCGCAATGGCGATGGGTGCCT
>JAFZKM010000229.1 GCA_017553665.1 Lachnospiraceae bacterium | reverse complement strand
GGATACGGGATATCGAGCAGTACCATGGCTACATAGCAGAGAACGCCGATGATAAAGGAATCGATGATCTTGCCCGTGATGGCTCCGGTAAACTTGCTGTGGCAGGCTCTCGTGATCCTGACGATGTTGTTCGCCGTTTTGCGCTTGAAGACCGCGTAAACGATCTTCTTCGAGATGGCGGCAAGCTTTTCCTTACAGCCGAGGATATAGATGGAGAAAATAAGACCGATCAGAATATTGTAGATGGTTCCGATGAAACGCCATGCGCCGGTAGCTACCGATCCGAGGACGTTCTTCGCGAAATCGAGCATCCGGTTCTCCATGAAGTCCCTGACATACTCGGTGAGCTTGTCAAAGCCGAGCTCCAGATAATCGCCCAGAACAGAACCTTCGAGTCCGAGTCCTTCGTACCACTCCCTGACATTGTCAACCTGATAATTAAAGGATTCGGCGATACCCATGACAGTAGTGATCAGCTGCGGGATCAGCAGATAGATCAGATAACCGACCATCAGAAGAACGAGGATAAGAGTAATGATGATGCTGATAACGCGCGCTGCCTTATCGGCGCGGCTGAGCTTGCGGCAATGCTTGTAAAAGAACTGTTTGAGCTTCCCCTCGAAAAAAGCCATGAGGGGATTCATGATATAAGCCATGACTGCGCCGACCAGAGCGGGCGCGAGGGCCTTTCTGATCTTGATGAGGATATCGGTGAAATCCTCATGTCTGACAAACATGAATACCAGCAGAATGGCTGCCGCTATAACGATGAACGCAGTAAGTCCGTAGACGGCGTATATCTTCCATTTGCTGCCGCGGCGCTCGACTATCAGCTTCTCTTCCTTCATTTCGTGCCTCTCACAAAAATTCAGTCTTCGTCAGAAAATACTATCTCGCCGGTTTCGGCGTTCATGCTCTCGATGATCGCGAGCGACTTCAGATCGATGCCCATCTCGCGGATAGCCTTACCGCCGCTCTGGAAGCCCTTCTCGATAACGATGCCGATGCCCTCGAGCGAAGCTCCCGCCGACTTCACGATGTCGATCAGGCCGAGCAGCGCGCAGCCGTTCGCGAGGAAGTCATCAATGACCAGGATCCTGTCGTCTCTGCTGAGGTATTTCTTTGAAACGATAACGTCGTAAACCTTTTTGTGAGTGAAGCTCTCGATCTTGGTGGTGTAGGAATCACCGTCGAGGTTTATGCTCTGCGCCTTCTTCGCGAATACCACGGGCACATTAAAATACTGCGCGGTAATGCATGCGATCGCGATGCCCGAAGCTTCGATAGTGAGGATCTTCGTAGGCTTCTTATCGCCGAAAAGACGCTTGAATTCTTTGCCGATCTCGTTCATCAGCTCAACATCGATCTGATGGTTGAGGAACATGTCTACTTTAAGGACATTCCCGGGCTTAACGTTTCCCTCCCTGCGGATCCTTTCTTTTAAGAGTTTCATCCTGCTTACCTTCCTTTGTTCCGTTTTCAAAAAACGCTAAACATATTTTAACATAATACGCCCCAAAGTAGTAGCAAAATTTATCCTTTAAATCTCTTCCCGAGAAAATTTAATTTTTTACTGTATACAAAAATTTTGCTATATGCTAGAATCAAGATAAATAAGAATAAATACAAAGGAGCGTCACATCATGCAGCAGTTTGACAATGCTTTCATCTTCGATCACCCGCTGATCCAGCACAAAACCTCACTTCTTCGCGATAAGAACACCTCCACAAAGGATTTCCGTGAACTGGTTTCCGAGATCTCGATGCTCATGGCTTACGAGGTAACGCGCGATTTTGAGCTTGAAGACATCGAAGTTGAAACTCCCATTTGCAAATGCACCACGAAGGTACTCTCTCACAAGAAGAAGATCACTCTCGTTCCCGTTCTCCGCGCCGGACTCGGCATGGCAGACGGCATGCTGAAGATCCTTCCCCAGGTTCGTGTAGGTCACATCGGTCTCTACCGCGACCACGAGACACATGAGCCGATCGAGTATTACTGCAAGCTTCCCGATGACGTAGCCGAGAGTGAGGTTATCCTCCTCGATCCCATGCTTGCGACCGGCGGTTCGGCTATCGCCGCTACCAGGTTCATCATGGACAGAGGCAGCAAGAACATCCGCTGGGTGAGCATGATCGCCGCTCCCGAAGGCATTGAAGCCTTCCATAAGGTATATCCTGACATTCCCGTATGGTGCGCGGTCGTAGACGAGAAGCTCAACGAGAACGCATACATCGTGCCCGGTCTCGGTGACTGCGGCGACCGTCTGTACGGAACGAAATAACTATCGGTAAACGGAGGTTTTTATGATTTCACTTGAAATCCTCAAAGAAATAGCTCACGGTATAGCCGTTCAGTTCGGTTCAAACTGCGAGGTTGTGGTCCATGACCTTTCCGAGAGCAGCCTGAACTCATCGGTTGTATATATCGAGAACGGCCATGTCAGCAACCGTAAGGTCGGCGACGGCCCTTCCCATGTAGTGCTCGACGCGCTGCATAACGATATGTCGAAGACCGAGGACCATCTCGGATACCTGACCAGGACAAAGGACGGCAGGATCTTAAAGTCCAGCACGATCTACATCCGCAACGACGAAGGGGTTCCGGTATACATCCTCGCGATCAACTACGACATCACGGGCTTCATGATGACCGAGAACGCGCTGAAGTCGTTCATCGGTTCCGAGGACAGCGACGCCGATGCCGAGAAGATCACGAACAATGTTAACGACCTCCTTGATGACCTCATCGAGCGCTCGGTAAAGAAGATTGGAAAGCCCGTAGCTTACATGACGAAGGAAGAAAAAACCGCCGCGATCCAGTTCCTCAACGACAGCGGTGCCTTCCTCATCACGAAGTCCGGCGACAAGGTTTCGAAGTACTTCGGAATCTCAAAGTACACGCTGTACAGCTACATCGATGTTAATAAATAAACCGGATATATAACACAAAAGGACATGCATCGCGCATGTCCTTTTTGCATGCAAAAGCCCCGTTTCCGGAATTCCGGGAACGGGGCTTTACAATTATCACAGAGGTTTTGTCATCAATACTTGGGAAGGCTCGATGTCTTGCCTGCGTCGAAGAGTGCCTTTCTTTCATCGATTACCGTCTGGTAACCGTCATTGAGGTACTTCGCGCAAAGGTCTGCGTAAAGAGCGTCGAACTCAGATTCCTTGCAGATGGTAAGCTGTGAAGCGTAGGTTGCGTACTGGCTGCACAGATACTCCGAAAGGCTTGCTGCCTGCTCAAGTGTAGCGGCGAACTTACAGTCGGTAACCGCATACATGGGTGTATCGGAGATAACCTTCTTGTAGTTGTAATAGTTCTCGACGATCTGCTTATAGAAATCAGCGCTGTCCTTGTAAGCCGAAGGATAGGAAGCAGTTACGGTATCCTCGATCGAAGCGAGCTTTCTAGCCTCGATAACGATGCAGAAGTAGTCCTTGTTCTGACGTGCTACCATGAGGTAATCGGGCTTCTGCTCTTCCGCGGGAAGAACGTTTGCGTTGCCGTTAGCGTCATACTTGAAGGTGTCGTTCTCATAGCCGTACTGGAATGTGAACAGGTTCTCAGGCTGGATGAGCCACTCCATGTACATCTGGGCTGCCTTAACCTGATCTGCGCTTGCCTTTGCCGAGAAGCCGATCATCATGCCGTATGCGTTGTTTACACGGTAAGCTGCGGGAACTCCGCCTGCGCCGTCCGTTGTCGCGGTCGAAACGGGAGCGATCGCGAGCGTAGCATCGGGATTTGCGGCATAGAAGCTGTCAAGAACGCCGATACCGGGTGAAATGTAAGTGCTGTACGCGAATGCCTTGCCTGCTACGAAATCAGCCTCAGCGTCGCTTGAGCTCTTTGTAGTGAAATCAGGATCGAAATAGCCTAAATTGTAGAGCTGATTTCTTCTCTGAAGAAGGGTCTTCTGAGCGTCCGTCGTAAGAGCGGGAATGCTGTAATCGCCCTGTGTAGCCCATGTAACCTCATCCTGGGGGTATGTTCTGTAAGCGTAGTTCTGGTCAACGCCCGCGCCTTCAACCTTTGTTCCGCCTGCGGGATAAGCAGCGAGGCCCTTGTCCTTGATAGCCTTGTAAAGATCAAGCCAATCGGACCAGTTTACGGGATAGGTCTTGCCGAGTGTATCGAGCCAGTCCTTACGATAGAAGGTAACCCATGTGTAGTTTGTATCCGAGTAAGGTCTCTCAGCGAGAACGAAATAGGTCTTGCCGTTAAGAGAGGTGTACTGCAGATAGTTGTTGTCTACCATCATCTGGTAGTAGGTGGGAGCAACATTGGCGAAAGCTTCGAGATCGAGTTCCTGAAGGAAGCCGTCGTTTGCCCAGTATGCGCACTTATCGAAGTCGTACTCCATAAGAACGGTGGGAAGATTGTTTGCCGTCGCAAGGTTGTTGTAATCGTCAAGTACGGTGCCGCGGCCGATAGCCTGGAAATTAACGGTGATGTTGTACTTGTCGCCGAATTCCTTCTGGATCCACTGTGTCCAGTAGTTGTTTGTCTCATCGCCGTCCTCGCCTCTGTCATAAACGGGGATGCTGATTGTTACATTGCTGTCAAAAGGCTTCCAGCCCTTGATGCCTGCGTCTTCGCTTACGGTAACGGGAGCGACATCAGTGCCGCCGTTGTTCTGCGTTCCGGAATTCTGTGTCCCGGAATTCTGGGTTCCGGTTCCGGAGTTGTCTGTCTTGCCGGTATCGTCTTTCTTACATCCGGCAAGGAGTGCTGCTGTCATGACTGCGATCAGAACGATCGATATCAGTCTGCCGAAAACAGTCTTTTTCATAAATTCTCCTCCTTAATAATACTAAAACATAGTTTCATATATAGCTGCCCCCATAAGGGTCACTACCTGTTTTATGCGGCTCAGCCTTTGACCGCGCCCACCATTGTTCCCTTTACGAAGTACTTCTGCACAAAGGGATAAATGACCAGTATCGGGATCGTAACGACCATGATCGATGCCGCCTGAAGCACTGCCGGCGAGCTCTTTGCCACGGTCGATTCGCCCACAAGGTCGATCGTGTCGGACGAATTGAGCACCATCTGATAGAGCTTGTACTGCGCCATCTTCAGGCTTTCCTTCGTCGTGAAATACATATTGTCCGAGTACGCGTTCCAGCGGCCTACCGCGTAGAACAGCGAAAGGGTCGCGAGGATCGGCTTTGAAAGCGGAAGCATGATCCTGAACAATATCTGGAAATTCGTCGCTCCGTCGAGAGAAGCCGATTCCTCGAGCTCATCGGGTATCGTGGTCAGGAAGAAATTCTTCATGATCATCATATTGTACGCCGAGTAAATGAGCGGAAGGATCAGTACCCAGAAATTGTCGATGAGCTTCAGCTTATAATACAGCAGGTATGTGGGAAGCGTACCTGCCGAGAAATACATCGGTACCATGAGCAGGAACGTGAGCACTGCCCTGCCCTTTAATCTTTTGCGCGACAGAGGATACGCCGCGCAGGTACAGGCGATCATTCCGAGCGCCGTAAAGAGCGCCGTGATCCAGAGTGAGAACCACATGGAATGCAGCAGTTCTCCGTCCTGTACGATCTGCCTGTAAGCTCCGAGTGAGAGCTCCTTCGGCCACAAGAATACCG
>JAFZKM010000228.1 GCA_017553665.1 Lachnospiraceae bacterium | reverse complement strand
TGTTTTCTCGGGATACGCGGATTTTGATTATTCGGCGTTTGTGTTCAACCTTGTGTTCTGCGCGACTACCGCGACGATCGTTTCCGGATCCATGGCAGAGCGTACAAAATTCTCGAGCTATTGTATCTATTCCGCTATCATTTCAGCGATCATATACCCCATAGAGGCTCACTGGGTATGGGGCGGCGGATTCCTTACGGAATGGGGTTTCCACGATTACGCGGGCTCAAACTGCATTCATATGGTAGGCGGTATCTGCGCTTTCATCGGTGCATGGATGTTAGGTCCCAGAATGGGTAAATTCGAGCGGGACAAGAATGGCAAGGTTACGAAGGTCAACGCCTTCCCCGGCCACAACCTTGTTATCGCGGCACTCGGCGTATTCATCCTCTGGCTCGGCTGGTACGGCTTCAACGGCGCCGCGGCTACAGACGTTGCCACAATGGGTTCGGTATTCCTTACCACGACCGTTGCTCCCGCTGTCGCGACAGTTGTATGTATGATCTTTACCTGGGTTAAATACGGCAAGCCCGATGTCTCGATGTGTCTGAACGCATCTCTGGCAGGACTTGTTGCAATTACAGCTCCCTGTGACGTTACCGATTGCGCCGGTGCGGCGATCATCGGCGCAGTATCGGGCGTTCTCGTAGTATTCGGCGTTTGGTTCAATGATAATGTCACTCATGTCGACGATCCCGTCGGCACCGTTGCGGTGCATATGTTCAACGGTATCTGGGGTACTCTGGCTGTTGGTCTCTTTGCTACCGAGACGGCTCCCGGCTTCGCTGTTGCGGGAATTAAGGAAGGTCTCTTCTACGGCGGCGGATTTGAGCAGCTCGGACTTCAGTTCGCGGGCATGTTCATCACCGCGGCATGGACCGCAGTGACCATTTTCATCGCGTTTACGATCATCAAAAAGACTGTCGGCTTACGTGTATCCGAGGAAGAGGAGATCACGGGCCTCGACGCTACGGAGCACGGCCTTCCTTCGGCGTATGCGGGCTTCTCGATCATGGATATTTCTAACACCATGACAATGAGCGTAAACGAGAACACGAACCTGGGCACCGAGAACTACGATCAGGCATCAGAGGCGAAGAGAAGGGCCGCGGTTCCCGTGATAAAGGAGGTTCCTACAGGCTCTGCGGACTTCGATACGGGCATTTCAAAGGTTGTCATCATCGCGAAATTGTCGAGATATGAAGTACTTAAGCGCGCAATGAACGATCTGGGCGTTACCGGAATGACGGTTACCCAGGTAATGGGCTGCGGCATACAGAAGGGCGCGGGCGAGAAGTACCGCGGAGTTGAGATCGATATGACGCTGCTCCCGAAGGTTAAGATCGAAGTCGTAGTAAGCGCGATCCCTGTGGACAAGGTCATCGAGGCAGCCAAGAAGGCCCTCTATACCGGCCGTATCGGCGACGGCAAGATCTTTGTATACCCTGTCAGCCGTGTCGTAAAGATCAGGACAGGCGAGGAGAACTACGCCGCGCTGCAGGACGTAGAATAATTCAAGGTTTTGTATTGACACTTTAAAGCAGCAGAGTTATAATAACTCTCTGAAAAAGGCAAAGGCGCCCTGGAGGATTCTCCGGGGCGCTTTCTCTGTTTAAGTAAAGAGTATTTAGATCGGGGGAACGATGCGATGTCTGATGTTTTTAAGAAGATAGAAAAGAACGGTCTTTATTCGCCTGCGTTTGAGCATGATAACTGCGGTATCGGCGCGATCATAGACATTGAGGGGCGGGCAAGCCACGGCTTGGTTTCAGACGCGCTCTCGATAGTCGAGAACCTCGAGCACAGAGCGGGCAAGGACGCCGAAGGCAAGACCGGCGACGGCGTAGGCATACTCACGCAGATCCCGCACGCTTTCTTCGTAAAGAAACTGAAGTCGCAGGGCGTTGTTCTGCCCGGTCCGAGGCAGTACGGCGTCGGCATGTTCTTCTTCCCGCAGAACGATCTTGACATGCGCCAGGCGAAGTCGATGTTCGAGATCATCACGAGAAAGGCTGAATTAAAGATATTAGGCTGGAGAAAGGTTGAGATCGATCCCGGCGTGCTCGGCAGCAGGGCGAGAGAGTGCATGCCGAACATTTATCAGGTATTCATCGAAAGACCCGCCGATCTTGCGGAAGATCTGGATTTCGACAGAAAACTCTATATCCTGCGCAGGGAGTTCGAGCAGTCGAGCGCGAATACCTATGTACCCTCGCTTTCCTGCAGAACTATCGTCTATAAGGGCATGTTCCTCGTGGGACAGCTTCGCACTTTCTTCGCGGATCTTCGCGACGAGTCCTATGAGTCCGCTATCGCCATGGTTCATTCGCGTTTCTCGACGAACACGATGCCCAGCTGGAACAGGGCGCATCCCAACAGATTCATCGTGCACAACGGTGAGATAAATACGATCAAGGGCAACGCCGACAAGATGCTCGCGCGTGAAGAGACCATGCACACTTCGGCATTTTCAGCGGAGGACATGACAAAGGTCCTGCCCGTGATCTCGCAGAGCGGCTCCGATTCCGCGATGCTTGACAATGTGCTTGAATTCCTCGTAATGAGCGGCATCGATCTGCCTCTCGCCATGAGCATAATGATCCCCGAACCCTGGACGCACAATGAGACGCTTACCCAGGAGGAGAGGGACTTCTACCAGTATTACGCGACTATGATGGAACCCTGGGACGGTCCCGCGTCGATCCTTTTCTCGGACGGCGATGTGATGGGCGCGATCCTCGACCGCAACGGACTCCGTCCTTCGAGATATGTCGTTACCGATGACGGCAGGCTGATCCTCTCATCCGAGGTCGGTGTTCTGCCTCTCGATGAGAGCCATATAGTCAAGAAGGAAAGGCTTCACCCCGGCAAGATCCTGCTCGTTGACACGAAGCAGAAGCGTATCTTCGTCGATGAGGAGATCAAGGAAAAATACGCTCTTTCCGAGCCCTTCGG
>JAFZKM010000227.1 GCA_017553665.1 Lachnospiraceae bacterium | reverse complement strand
GCAGATGCATATCCGGTTTCTTTACGTTATTTAGAGAAAGGAGTCAGAAAGCATGAGTTTTGTGGAGATCAAAAATGTGAAGAAGCACTACGGCGAAGGTGACGCGCGTACGGAGGTGCTCACGGGTGTGGACCTGAGCATTGAAAAAGGAGAGCTGTGCGTGCTGCTCGGGCCTTCGGGAAGCGGAAAGTCAACGCTTCTTAATATCATCGGCGGTATTGACGATGCCGATGAAGGTTACGTAATGATCGACGGCGAAAAGACCGCGGACATGAACGAAAAGCGGCTTACACAGTACCGCAGGAACCATTTGGGTTACGTTTTCCAGCTGTACAATCTTATCCCCAATCTTACGGTGCGCGAGAACATCGAAGTCGGCGCGTATCTCAGTAAAAAGCCTCTCGAGACGGATGAACTCTTAAAGACGCTCGGCCTCTACGAGCACAGGAACAAGCTTCCGAACCAGCTGTCCGGCGGACAGCAGCAGCGCACGGCGATCGGCCGCGCGGTCATCAAGAATCCCGATATCTTATTATGCGACGAGCCCACGGGCGCGCTCGATTACAACACCTCAAAGGAAATACTTACGCTGCTCGAACGCATTAACAGCGAGTACGGCAATACGATCATCATGGTAACTCACAACGACGCATTAAAACACATGGCGGACAGAGTCGTGAAGCTCCGTGACGGACACGTTCACAAAAACTATCTGAACGAGCAGCGCATGCCTGTCTCCGAGATCGAATGGTAAGGAGGCAGCTATGAAGAATCCCATGAATAAGAGGTTTTTCCGCGAACTGAAGTCTGATTTCGGAAAATACCTCGTGATCTTTCTTTTTATAGTCATGGTCGTTTCGGTGGTCTCGAGTTTCCTCGGTGCCAATGCCGAGGTGGCCAACGCCTATTACGGAGCTCTTGAAAAGAACCGTGTCGAGGACGGGCATCTCGCGTTCAATATCCGCCCCGATAAGTCACTGTTGGACGCTGTTGCCGAGAATTCGGATATTACGTTTTATCCCGCGGATCATTTCGAAGAAACAAATGACGGCAAAACGCTCCGCGTGTATGTAATATCAAATGAGATCAATATCCCCGAAGTCGTGGAAGGACGCCTTCCGGAGAAGAACGATGAGATCGCGCTCGACAACCTTAATTCGAAGTCCCGCGGGATCTCGATCGGCGACCGCATCCCCGTGGACGGCCATGAACTGACAGTTACGGGTTTTGTTGCTGTCCCGAATTACAGCGCGCTGTTCAGGGACAACGCGGACCTGATGTTTGACAAAGACAATTTCGGTGTCGGCGTGATGACTCAGGAAGGCTTCAACGCATTTTCTTCGGACCATGTGACGGTCGGATATGCCTGGAGATACAACGTCACGCCCGCGACCGACAAGGAAAAGAACGACGCGTCGGAAAAAGTCCTTTCAGCGCTGCGTGATGTGCTGATCGAAGAAAACACGAAGATATATCAGCGCACGATGATGGGAGAGCAGGGTCTCTCGATGCTCGAGATCGTTGATTATCTTCCGGGGCATGAGAACAAAGCGATCAATTTCGCGGCGGAGGATATGAACGGCGACAGCGCGTCAATGACCATGTTCCTTTACATTGTAGTCGCGGTGCTCGCGTTCATCGTTGCCGTGACAACTCTCAATACTCTGTCGAAAGAGGCTTCGGTCATCGGAACTCTGCGCGCGTCGGGCTATACACGAGACGAGATGGTCAGGCATTACGCGATCCTGCCGACGATGGCGTTCCTGGCCGGAATGATCGTAGGAAACGCGATCGGATATACGTCAATGAGCAATTTCATGATGAATATCTATCGTTCGATGTATTCGTTCGGAGCGGTAAAACCCACGTGGAATAAAGAAGCGTTCATCAAGACTACACTGGTTCCGACCGTGATCATGATCGTTATCAATCTCGCGATCCTCATTTGGAAGCTCAGGATAAGACCGCTCTCGTTCCTCAGAAGAGAGATCTCGGGCAGCAAAAAGAAGCGCGCGATGAAGCTTTCGCCGAAGATCCCGTTTACCTGGAGATTCCGCATCCGCATCATCCTGCAGAATATGCCGAACTACGTGACTATGGCCGTGGGTGTTATCATGGCGGGCGCGGTGATCATCTTCGGTCTTATGTTCAAACCCATGCTTGACGATGTGGCGAAGCGTATTTCCGATACCAGCGTCAGCCGCTACCAGTATATTTTAAGAACACCTGAGGAAGCTGAAGAAGCCGGAGCGGAGCGATTCGCGATCGGCACTCTCGAAACGGCGCGCGAAGGCTACAAGACCGATGAGATATCCGTGTACGGCATCGTAAACGGCAGCAGTTATATCAAAAAGACGATCCCCGCGGGGCAGGTGCTGCTTTCGAACGGATACATGGATAAATACGGCGTGCACGAGGGCGATACGGTCAGCCTCTATGACAAATATGCCGACAGATACTACGATTTCACTGTCGCGGGCGATTACCCGTACGAGGCTTCTCTCGCGGTGTTCATGCGGATCGATGAGTTCAATGATACCTTTGGCAAAACGCCCGACTATTACAGCGGATACTTTGTCGATACCGAGCTGAAGAGCCTTACGGTCTCGAACGTTTACATGACTCTCGACAGCGAGTCGTTTGGCGGATTCGCGGACCAGCTCTGGAAATCATTCGCGGACTTTATGGGTCCCGTGCGATGGTTCGGTGTGATCATGTTCGTGCTGATGGTCTATCTGCTCGCGAAGCAGGTCATCGAGCGCAACGCGGCGAGCATTTCGATGACGAAGATCCTCGGTTTTACGCCCGGCGAGATCGGCGGCCTCTACATCGCGTCGACGTCCATAGTGGTCATCGCGAGCCTGTTCCTTGCGATACCTCTGGTCGACCGCCTGCTGAGGCTGATATTCAGAACTTATCTCTACAAGCGCATGAGCGGCTACCTGCCTTACTGCGTGAGCAGCGACTGTTACGTGCGCATGGTACTGCTCGGTGTGGGCAGCTACATTGCGGTGGCCGCGCTCCAGCTGCTTAAGATCCGCAGGATCGAAAAGAGCGAAGCATTGAAGACTATAGAATAAAATAAACGTTTAAGATATAATGTAAGCGACATTGAAACTTTTGAAGGAAAGAAAGATATGCTGCTTACATTATTTCTTACGTTCGCGAAGATAGGACTGTTCACGTTCGGAGGCGGATACGCGATGATCTCGATCATCGAGAGCATCTGCGTGGAACAGAAGAAATGGATAACCCATGACGAAATGATGAAGGTCACGGTCGTGGCCGAGTCCACACCGGGCCCGATCGCGATCAACTGCGCGACCTTTGTCGGCTATAAACAGAAGGGCATTGCCGGCGCGATCGCCGCTACGGTGGGCATGGTGCTCCCGTCGTTCCTGATAATATGGCTGATCTCGATGTTTCTCGACAATTTCCTCGAGATCGCGTGGATCGCGAACGCGTTCAGGGGGATCCGCATTGCCGTGGGCATTCTGATCATTGACGTGGCGGTAAAGATGATATTGAAAATGAAAAAGAAGCTCGTCCCGTGCGTTATCATGGGCGGCTCCTTTATCGCCATGCTCCTGATCAATGTTTTCTCGTGGAAGTTTTCGTCTATCGGGATAATGCTGGCAGCGGCTCTCGTGAGCATAGTGATATTCGTGATACAGGGCGCGCCGTCCGGAGAGGATGGTGAGCTGAAATGATATATCTTGAACTGCTTTTGGGGTTCCTCGCCGTGGGCCTGTTCTCGTTCGGAGGCGCGTACGGCGCCATTCCGCTTATCAGGGACGTGGTGCTCTACTACGAATGGCTCGATGAAGAAGTGATAATGGACATGATCGCGGTGAGTGAGTCGACTCCCGGCCCGATCACGGTGAATCTCGCGACCTATGTGGGCTGCAGCAAGGCCGGCGTCCCGGGCGGCATCATCGCCACTCTTGCAGTGATCCTGCCCGCGTTCTTCTTTGTCCTGCTGATCATGGTGGTGCTGAAGAAGCTGCTTGAAAATAAATATGTTCGTGCCGTGATCGACGGCCTGATGCCCTGCGTTATCGGCATCATCGCCGCGACCGGCTGCTATATGCTGCTGATATCGGCCTTTTACCCGTTCTTCGGGGAAGAGCACGATATCCTTGCACCGCTCATTGCCATCGTGCTCGCGCTGATCTATTACGGCTCGCGCAAAGTGCTCAAAAAGCCTGTCACCCCGATCATGTTGATCGTGATCGCCGCCTGCCTGGGCGTGGCAGTGTACGGGATCTGAACCCCGGGGACGGTGGTTGCGGGTCATTTACAGAAATTTAATTTGACTTTCGGAGTGCTTGCGAGTAGCATGATTTCCCGTACGGACAATCAATCATTTTAGCGGGAAAAGTTATGAAAAGATTCAGTGTTTCAGATAATAAGACCGTGGGCGGAGTATTGCTCAATTTTGTGATCGCCGCGGCATCACTGTTTGCCAACGGTTTTGGAATATACCTTACAATGAGGGCCAGTATCGGTGCTGCTCCGTGGGATGTATTAAGCCTCGGTCTTTCAAAGACCCTCGGAATACTCTACGGTACGGCTTCGATTTCTGTTTCGGTCACTATTCTGATAATAGATATTTTATTAAAAGAGCCTATCGGCATCGCGATGGTACTCGACGCAATCGTAGTAGGAAAATCAGTCGATTTCTTTAACATGATCGATATCGTTCCTTCACCTGAAAGCCTTCCCGGAAGTATCGGAATGCTGCTTCTCGGACTTGTGATAATCGGCTATACACAGCTGTTCTACATGCGTGCCGCTCTTGGCTGCGGCCCCAGAGACACTCTGCTCGTAGGCCTGAAGAAACGTCTTCGGAATATCCCGATCGGTCTGGTAAGCATCGGTCTTTTAAGCACCGCAACTCTGATCGGTTATCTCCTCGGCGGTCCTGTAGGTATCGGAACTCTTCTCTGCGCATTCCTGCAGGGGCCGATCATGCAGCTTGCGTTCCGCTCGCTTTCATTTGACGCGACCGCGGTAAGACATCAGAGATTCTCGGAGACCCTTGCGGTATTCACTACAGCTTTGAAGGGACATCGCTGTATCATGGGAAGAAATCGCAAACATGCTTAAAAGACTAATAGATTAACAGATTAACAGAAATAAAGAATTATTCTCCCCAGTAATCAATGGATTCCTGGGTTCGTCCCGACATTCCGAAAAGCGTCATCAAGAAATCCTCTCGCTCATTGAACATTTGGACTATTACTACTTTTTTAGCTTCTATCCTGTATACCAGATAATGCTGATGAGTAAACAAATACCAGTATTCAGTGTCTAACGTATACATTTCCGCGATATTTGTTCCGCTTTTCGGATGTGCCTCCAGCCTTTCAGCATCGGAAATGATTCCTGTAAGTATCCGTTGGGCAGTTTCACGGTCATAATGCTCTGTAAGCCATGCCTTTAAGGCGATCATCTTCTTTTTTACGAGAGGTGCATATTCAATTTTTCTCATCCTTCAGATACCAAGCTCCTTCTTAAGGTCTTCCGATGATATCGTTCCCTCTTTAAGAATAGAGTGTTCTCCTTTCTCCATCTCCAGTTTGTAACGGTATAATGCCAGCTCTCTTTCGATCTCATCGAGCTCTTTGGT
>JAFZKM010000226.1 GCA_017553665.1 Lachnospiraceae bacterium | reverse complement strand
TGGTTTCTCCTGTCGATGACCGCGAGCGTCTCGCTTCTTTCATGCTTCCGCGCTTCGGTCAGCTGGCCGTCCATGCGGTCCGCGACGGTTCCGCGCCTGCGGGAATACTTGAATATATGCATTTTCGCGAAATTTACCTTCTCCAGGAATGCCTTCGATATCTCAAAATCCTCAGCGGTCTCGCCCGGGAAACCGACGATAACGTCCGTATTGATCGAAGGCCTGTCAAATACCTCACGCAGGAGCTCAACCTTCTCATAGAACTCAGCAGTATCGTAATGCCTGTTCATGCGTGCGAGAACGCTGTCGCATCCGCTCTGCAATGACAGATGGAAATACGGGCAGAACTTCGGCTCGGCCGCGAGCGCCTCCGCGAACTCCCTGCAGACAATGCGCGGTTCCAGGGATCCGAGACGTATGCGCTCTATTCCGTCTATCTTCGCGATCTGCCTGATCAGATCGAGCAGTGGCATGTAATTAAAAACGACATGGTCTTCATGATCGGCTCCGGCTTTTTGCGCATTGCTCATAGCCGTCACCTTCTCATAATTCTCAAATCCGTAAGACGATACGTGGATCCCTGTGACCACGACCTCCTTAAAGCCCTTTGCCGCGAGTCCTCTGACCTCTTCGAGCACGCTTTCGGGCGTACGCGACCTCACGCGGCCTCTCGCGTAAGGGATGATGCAGTATGTGCAGAACTGGTTGCAGCCGTCCTCGATCTTCACAAAGGCTCTCACGCGCTCGTCGCAGGAGTCGATCTTCATGTCCTCGTAACAGCGCTCGTCCTTCATGGAAGAAACGTTTATCGACTGTTGTGCGGACAGAAGAACCTTCCCCACTGTCTGAGTGATCTTCTCAGCCACCAGGTCTATCAGCTCGCTCTTATGGGAATTTCCCGCCACAATATCTGCAACACCGCTGTCGATCAGCTCCTGCGCTCCTATCTGGGCATAACATCCCGTAGCAGCGACGATCGCGCCCGGGTTGTTCTGGCGCGCCCTTCGCAGCATCTGTCTCGATTTGCGGTCGGCAATGTTAGTGACCGAGCATGTATTGATCACGAAAATATCCGCTCCGCCGTCTATTCCCCTGCAGGCAGCGTCGAAATCCACGATCTCGGCGCCCGCTTCCTCGAACTGTCTGCGGATCGAATCTGTCTCGTATGAATTGACCTTGCATCCCAAGGACAGCAAAGCCACTTTTTTACCCTGAAAAACGAGCTTGTCAGAATAATTCACAAAATATCCTTTCCGATATTGTGCATCTTGCACAATTCACATTCTCAAAAACTCCTTTTTACGATCATTATTCTTTTTAGCAGAAAAATAGATGTCTATAAAGTTTATGAACTCTGCATATTGACTATTTCTTCACTAAATGTATAATGAGTATCGTAGACATAGTAAAGTAAATGAATGAAGAAAAGGAGAAGGCAAATGAAAACAGTAAAAGTTAGTTTAAACTCCATTGATGCAGTTAAGTCTTTCGTTAATGTTGTTACAAAGTATGATTCGGATTTCGATCTGGTTTCGGGCAGATACGTTATCGACGCTAAGTCGATCATGGGTATCTTCTCACTTGACCTTTCGAAGCCCATCGACCTGAACATTCATGCCGAGAACAATGCTGACGGCATTCTCGAAGAGCTTAAGCCTTACATCATCGGCTGATAACCGAATTAAAAATCATGCGGACATCCACAGATGTCCGCTTTTTTTATGCGCACGGGGCAGATCCGCCTCTGCCGCCGCGTTTGTTCAGCCTATATTTATCACTTCTACGGTCTTTATCGCTTCTTCAACCAGCGCTTCTATCGTCCCCTCAAGCTTCTTTTCCGAACGCTCTATGACGCCGATGATCGGCTTTGTCACGGGATGCTTCGCTACGAATATCGTGCAGCAGTCCTCGTAAGGTTCGATAGAAGTCTCATAGGTATTTATCTTCAGCGCGATATCCACGATATCCTGCTTGTCAAACGCGATGAGCGGTCTGTACACGGGAAGGCTGCATACCGCGTTCGTAGCCGCGAGACTCTGCATGGTCTGGCTCGCGACCTGTCCGATGCTCTCGCCGGTAACGAGACCGAGCGACTTGCACTCATGCGCGAAATGCTCCGCGATCCTCATCATGTAACGTCTCATGATGATAGTGAGCTCGTCTCTCGGGCACTTGTCAATGATGGCGAGCTGCACGTCGGTGAAATTGACCACATGAAGCCTGATGGGACCAGTATAAACACTGATCAGCTTCGCAAGATCCACTACCTTCTGCTTTGCCTGCTCGCTCGTATAAGGCGGAGCATGGAAATAAGTCGCGTCGATGGCCACTCCGCGCTTTGCTATCATGTAGCCGGCTACGGGGCTGTCGATACCGCCCGAAAGCAGCAGCATCGCGCGGCCGTTCGCTCCGATGGGCATTCCGCCGGGGCCCGGGATGGTCTGTGTAAAAACATAAGCGTTCGTACGGATCTCAACCTGAACCTTCACATCGGGCTCATGCACATTAACGGTCAGCTCCGGGAAACGCTCAAGCAGATATCCGCCCATGTTCGCGCAGATCTCCGGAGACTGGATCGGATATTTCTTATCGGCGCGTCTGGCCTCTACCTTGAAAGAGAAATTCCTCTCGGGATATACCGCCTCAATGAAATCTCCCACCTTCTGCGTGAGATTGTCCCAGGAAGCGTCCTCGATCACAGCCGCGGGACAGATCGCCCATACTCCGAAGATCGTCTTTATCGCAGCTATGGCCTCGTCAAAGTCATATTCCTCGGGGCAGGAAACGAATATCCTTCCCTGCTCGCGGACACACGTAAAGCCCTCAGCGACCGCCTTAAGCTTCTCTCTTACCTTATCGCAGAGCGCGTCCTCGAACACGTATCTGTTCTGGCCTTTTATGCCTATCTCGGCGTATTTTATGAGCAATGCTCTGTAGATCATGCCTTTATCTCCTCTGAAATCTGTTGTATTTCGGAACAAGTTCCTTTAGCCGGTCAATCGCGTAGTCGATCTCCTCCGCGGTCGTGTTGACCGAGAAGCTGAAACGCAGCGTCGAATCCAGCAGTTTTTTATCGACTCCGATCGCTTTTAAAGTGCTGCTGATGCCGGGATGGTTCGACGAACAGGCCGAACCCGAGCTCACATAAACATGCTTCTCCTCGAGCGCGTGCAGCAGCACCTCGGCCTTGATCCCGTCAAAGCTCACGCTGACGATATGCGGCGCGGTCTTTCTTATGTCTTCCTCCGAACCGCTTCCGACCGCGTTCACATGCGCTCCGGGTACCTCTCCGATCCTCGAGATAAAAAGCTCCTTCAGGCCGTACAGATGCTCGACCTTCGCCTGATGGTCTGTATAGATCTCCTTTACCGCCTCGCCGAGTCCCACGATCGCGGGTACGTTCTCGGTGCCCGAGCGTCTGTCTTTCTGCTGTCCGCCGCCGAATATCAGAGGCCTTACCCTCACACCGTCGGCAATATAGAGGAAGCCGCTGCCCTTCGGTCCGTGGATCTTATGTCCGCTGACGCTCAGCATGTCTATGCCTTCTTTTTTGGGATTGATCCTGTATTTGCCGTATGCCTGGATCGCATCTACATGGAAAATGATATCCTTTTTCTTCGCCTTTATCCTGCGCGAGATCTCCGCGATATCCTGCACCGCTCCGACTTCATTGTTCACGTACATGATCGATACCAGCACGGTCCTGTCGGTGATCATATTCTCGAGTTCTTCGAGCTTAATATGCCCGAGTTCGTCAACAGGCGCGAAATCAACCTTAAATCCGAACTCCTCAAGGCTCAGGAGCGGGTTATATACCGAAGCGTGCTCAAAGCCCGACGCGATCACATGGTCTCCCGTTCTTCTGTGCGCGAGCGCGGCTCCGATAAGCGCCATGTTGTTAGATTCGGTGCCTCCAGAGGTGAATACGATTTCCTTCGGCTGTACCTTAAGAGAAGCGGCTATGATCTCAGTCGCTTCTTTAATCTTCTGCTGTGCCTCAAAGCCCTTGTAATGCTTCGAGGACGGATTCCCGTAGTCCTCGAGCATCATCTCTTCCACGGCTCTCGCGACCGCGTCGGAGGTCCTGGTCGTGGCGGCGTTGTCGAGGTACGCCTCTTTTAAATTCTCTGTTTCGTCGTTCATCTCTAGTCCAGTTCAAACATGATGACCGAAAGTGCCGCAAGTCCCGCGGTCTCGGTCCTTAATATCCTTCTGCCGAGGCTGATGCATTTAAAGCCCGCCCCGATCGCTTTTTCGATCTCGCTCTCCTCAAAGCCGCCCTCGGGTCCGATGAAAATGCCCGCAGACTGCTTTCCGTGCAGTTCGCGGATCACGGCTCTGGAGTTTTCCATTCCGCATTCGGAACTGTCCGCGTTCTCGTAAGGAATCAGGTTCACATCGAGTGTTGAGGCATATTCCAGGGCCTCTTTATAACCGATGACCGGATGTATCTTCGGTATGATCCCTCTTCCCGACTGCTTTGCCGCGCTCTCGGATATCGCCTGCCAGCGTTCGAGCTTTCTCTGTTCTTTTTTCTCATCGTCCAGCTTAACGATCACGCGCTTTGTCATGACCGGCACGATCTCGTACACTCCGAGCTCTACGGCCTTCTGGATGATCATCTCCATCTTGTCCTTTTTGGGCATGCCCTGGAACAGATACAGCCTTGTCGAAAGCTCCGCCTTTGATCCTAAGCTCTCGAGGATGTCCGCCGTCACCGCCCCTGCGTCCAAAGACGCTATCCTGAAGTAATGGTCTGTTCCTTCTCCGTCGCAGATTATCAGCTCCTCGCCGGGCTTCATGCGCAGCACATTCTTAATGTGATTCACATCCTCGCCGGTGAGAGTGATCCGCGTCTCGGATATATTCGATCTTTCCGTGTAAAAATGGTACATTATCTCTTCCTCGCGGTAAAGCTGACCCAATCCTTCATCCTGTTCACTTCAACAATCTCAAAGTCATTCTTCAGCAGTGCTGCGCGAACGTCTTCCTCTGCGGTATTGATGATGCCCGAGCTGATGAAATAAGCTCCCGGCTTCATGAATCTGCCGACGATATCGCTGAGCGGAATGATCACGGGCGCGAGTATATTCGCGACAACAACATCGTAATCCCCGCCTATCTCCGCGCAGAGAGCCTCGTCCTCGAGCACATTGCCCGTCGCGAAGCAGATCTGGTCTTCGAGCAGCTCGATATCGGCCGCGGGCGCGTAAAATGCCGTCAGATCGTTCGTATCCGCGTTCTCCACGCTGGTCCTTACCGCATTGTCATCGACATCGATCCCTATGGCGCCCCACGCGCCGAGCTTCATGCCGACGATCGAAAGGATACCGCTTCCGCAGCCTATGTCCAGGAGCCTGTCGCCTTTTTTGAGGTATTTCTTAAGTCCGAGGATGCAGAGCTTCGTGGTCTCATGCGCTCCGGTACCGAATGCGGTTCCGGGATCGATCTCGATCACGAGATCGTCGTCCTTTGCATCGGTCAGCTCCTCCCAGGTAGGCTTTATCACGATGGATTCGTCCACCCTGAAGGGTTTGAAAAACTGCTTCCAGTTATTGATCCAGTCCTTGTCCTCGGTCTCCGAATAGATGACCTTCATCGGCCCGAAATCGCAGAATTCCGAGTATTCTGCGGCCGCCTG
>JAFZKM010000225.1 GCA_017553665.1 Lachnospiraceae bacterium | reverse complement strand
TCTTTCTTTTTCTCCCTTTCCGCCATGATCCTGACAGCTGTCTGTATCTTTTCTATATCCGTGTGCCTGCTTTCTTATCCTCCGAAAGACAGAAACGCCGGTACCATGATGATCGCGAATACCAGGCACAGCATTCCGAACATCGGCAGAAGGAGCCTGGTCCCTGCTTCTCCCGCCTGCCTCCGGACCTCGGCCGCCCTTCCCTCAAGCGCCTCTGCCGCTTCCTGCTCAAGTACTCCGGTCAGATCCCTGCTGCCTCTTTTCAGATTGTTCGCGAGCAGCACGCCGAGCTTTCGATATGACGGTACTCCGCAGCGTTTTCCGAAATCCTCATACACCTTGGCCTCACTGACTCCGAACCGCAGCTCTCTCTCGCTCCGGAGCATTTCTTCATAGGCGTATCTCTTTCTTCCCTCTTTATCCGCATAGTCTCCGCATATCTTTTCCCATGCCGCGCGGCAGGTCATCCCCGCAGTTACGAGCAATACGAATTTTGTGATGATATCCGGATAATCCCTCATCATTTCCTGTTCGCGTTTTTTCTCTTTCCCGACGATATCGGAGCGCATTGCAGGTATGACCGCAGCGATGCCCCCGAGCCCGAGCAGAAGGATCCACAGACACTTATTGCCGTCTTTTTCTGCCCAGCCTATTTTTTCGTTTTCTACAACTGTAGGAAGATTGAACCAGGGACTGCCGGCGCTTTCCGCATCTTCCCTTTCGAGCAGCTCATTCAGCTTCTTCACGAACGCCGCGCCTGCGTCCTCACTCTTTTTGACCAGCCGCACAGGGAAAGAATACAGACGCACTTCATCGTAATACTCCAGCCTCGCCGTAAGACTCACGATAACAGGCTCCGTCACGGCTTCACGCACGATCGCGCCGCTCGTGTAGAAATACGTGCTGTCGATATCGGGCCAGGTCACCTTTATCGTAGTGCCTTCGATCCTATCGACAAAGTCCAGCCTTTCGCTGACTTCTTCCGCAGATGGGTTGCCGGCGAGGACCGCCTTCTCCAGTTTCAGATATGCTGCTTCGAAAAAGCGCTCCAGCTCCGCCCCTTCATACCTCTGCTCACTGACATTTACCGTGATCTGCTCCGGTTCCTCACCTTCCCTTACAACCTCCAGCTCATAGCCGCTGCTGCCTTCCCCCGCTCCTTTTCTGGCAAGCCTGCCTCCGTTAATGACCGCGGCCTGCCCGACCCGGACGACAGCCGCGATCAGGAGTGTCACAAAAGCAACGATCAGCATATAGGCGATGGTCCTGCAGGCCTGCTCCTCCTGTGCTTCCTCCGCGTCCCCGTTCACATTCAGCCGCTCAAGGCTTTCTCTTTTTACGGGAAAATCCTGTACCCCGAACTTTTTCAAAAGCTTCACTATCCGCTCGCACACGGGGCGCAGAAACGGAAGAGGAAAATTCTTCTTCATGCTTCAATCCTCACCAGCCTTTCCGAAAGCCCGCAGAGCAGCACGTACAGGATAAGGATCACGGTCATGAATATGATCCCCGTAACATTTCCATACAGTACCGAGACCATTCCGGGTGAGAATATACGCAGATAGAGCAATACTCCGAACGGCACGAGCTTCATGATGTCAGACTCATACTTCGCCGCGGACATCGCCGTTCTGATATCCCGCTTGAGTTCAATTCCGTTCCTGATCATGTCTGTCGTGGACCGTATTATGGCAATGATGTTTCCGCCCGTTCTCTGTGCTGTCGCGAATACATCCGCAAAGCCTGCGATATCATCTACCCCGCTTCTTACCGCGAGGCCCGAGAAGGCTTTCTCCACGGGAACGCTGTTTCTTATCTCGCCCATCAGAGCCCGCAGCTCCCTCATTATCAGTTCATCCCCGCTGTACGTGACCGACAGGTCCCTGTAAGCCTCGGCAAGTCCGTTTTCCACGGAGTATCCCGCCTCGAGCGCCGCGCTCAGACTCCTTATCGCATCTGCAAACTGCAGATTGAGCTTCCATTTCTGCGCTTCCTTCTTTATCCTTGTTTGCTTCTTCAAATGCAGGATGAGATACGGACTCAAGAGGATCATCGCAAACAGGCTGCCATAGCAGAGCAGCGCAGCCGCAGCCAGCATTGCGGCACATGCTGCCGCGGAAACGAGCGTCTCACTTGTGCCCATTTTGTAATTCTCATAATCCGGCAGCGCGGAATTTGTCCGTGCGGATGAACGGATTACCGGCAGAAATGAGCCTTCCCGCAACGCGTCCTTCTTTTTCTCCGAGTTCTTCGTACTTATAGAGCGTATTAAGGACGATCTCGTCATTCTCATACCCCGCAACCTCCGTAATCTCCACGACCTTTCGTGTTTTGTCCCTGAATCTCCCGAGATGGATCATAAGATCAATGGCCGATGCGATCTGCCTTCTTACCGCCGAGATCGGAATATCCGCGCCGAGCAGACACATCGTCTCCATTCTCGAGAGCATATCGGCCGTAGAGTTCGCATGCCCCGTCGACATCCCGGAATGCCCTGTATTTAAGGCCTGCAGCATATCGATGCAGGCTCCGTCGCGTACCTCTCCGACCACGATCCTGTCCGGACGCATCCTCAGCGCTGTCTTTATCAGATCCCTGATGGAGACTCCGTTCCTGCCTTCGACATTGGCATTACGGGCCTCGAGCGTAACAAGATTCTCAATCCCGTTCAGCTGCAGTTCTGCCGAATCCTCGATCGTAATGACTCTCTCATCCGGAGGAATGCAGCCTGAGAGCGCGTTCAGGAACGTAGTCTTTCCGGTGCCGGTCCCGCCCGAGATCACGATATTCAGCTTCGCTTTGATCGCGCGTCTCAAAAAAACCGCCGCTTCTTCGTCAATGGATCCCAACTCGGTCAAGCGTTCAAGAGTCATGACTTCTTTCGGGAACTTACGGATCGTCACGATCGGGCCGTTTATCGCGATCGGCTGCAGTACGCAATTCACGCGCGAACCGTCGGCGAGTCTCGCGTCCACGATCGGACTGGCTTCATTTATCACCCGGTTTGCCCCGGCCGCGATCTTTTGGACAATGTCATCCAGCTGCGCCTTCGTTTCAAACTCACCCTCAAACCGCCTGATCCTGCCCTCTTTTTCAAAAAAGATTTTCCCCGGTCCGTTGACCATGATCTCCGTGATGTCCGGATCATCGAGCAGCTCCTGTATCGCGCCGTATCCTCTGATCGAGGCAAAGACCTGCTTCCTGGTCCTGATCCTCTGCATGAGCGTCAGATGCGAGCTCCGCGCGTATTCGCAGATCGCTTCGTCGATCAGCGCGAAAAGGCGCTCGTCCTCTCCGCCGCCCGCGGAACAGACATCGCTTTTGTCCATAACTCTTCTTCGCAGTTCCGCGTAAAGTTCCTTATCCGACATAACCATGATCCAACATTTCCTTCAGATATCCCCCGAGACTCCCCATGAGCAGAGTATCGCGGTCAAGCACTCCCTCCGCGCATTTATCAGTCGGCACGATCCGCTCGCTTAAGAGCTCCGCGACCTCGGAGAGTCCGGAAAGCCGGAGCTGCCGCTTCCATTCTGCTATGACCGTCTCGTCGTGCCTCGATTTCCCTCTAGTGACATAAATATCCGTGCAGCGTCTCAGAAGCTCCGTTGCCGCTGTCTGCGGCCGTCCGAGGTCAAACACCGCGCACTCATAGCCTGCATTCTCGATAAGACGCGCGAGCCCGACCAGCGCATCTTTCCCCATATTCTCGAGATCCAGCCAATGTGACGGTCCTTTTATGACAGCCGCTCCTTCTCCTTCACAAACATAGTCAGATAACTCCGGCATCTCCCCTTCCGGTCGTGTTTCGAGATAATAAAGGAGTTCCGAAAGATCGTGCGTCCCGGCGTCCTTCTTTACAGGCACGAAGAAGAAAGAATCCAGGCTTACAAAAACGGTCGGTCCCTT
>JAFZKM010000025.1 GCA_017553665.1 Lachnospiraceae bacterium | reverse complement strand
TGCTTTGCATCTTGTATTTTTTGAATCTGAATCCATTCGCGGCTATATCGCTCCAGGTCAGAAATCCAATACCTCCGATCACGATCAAAAGACCGACAGGAACTACTACACCCGCATTTCGGGAGAAATATGTCAGTGAAGAGAACTCTCCGGAATAACTTCCCATGATATCAAAACCGGCATTGCAGAATGCTGATATCGAATGAAAAACTGCCATCCATATTCCTTTGAGACCGAAATTACCGCAGAATGACGGAATCATTATCATCGCTCCGATTGCTTCGGTGACCAGCACAACCTTGAAAATAAAACCGGTAAGTTTTACGATCCCTCCAACCTGATGCGCAGATAAGCTTTCCTGAAGCATACTGCGCTGCAAAAGTGAAATCCTCCTTCCGGAAACAGATGCGATAAATGCAGTTACGGTAACTATCCCAAGTCCGCCGATCTGGATAAGTAAAAGTATCACTGTCTGTCCGAAAAACGACCAGTAAAGAGCTGTATCTTTCACGACAAGACCCGTAACACATACTGCTGAAGTCGCGGTAAATATCGCGTCGCCAAACGATGTCCAAAGCGACATTTTTGAAGAAAAAGGCAGCATCAGAAGCAGTGTTCCAAACAGGATCACTGCTATAAAACCTGTGATTATAAGCTGAAAAGAGGATAACATTTTCCCCAGGATACGACCGTTCATAAATAAGCCCCCATCTCTCATTATGAACTCATAATAGATCAGGGGGCACAAAGATGGTGTTAAGTTGTATGGTGTCGGAATAAAGATTGTATTAAGAAATCATTTACTTTATCGCTTCGTTCTTGTAAATGAACTTTACGTGTCCGTCTTCGGCATCACCGAGACCGTCTACACACTTGTAATCAGCTGAAACCTGCTTCAGTGCCTTAAGTCTGTCGGTAAGATCCGCAAGATCAACATTTACGAGAGTATCAAGCTTTCCGATCAGCTCATCGTTGACCTGCGCAAGACCTTCGTTAAGTGCCTTTGAACCGTCTCTTAACTGTGCGAGTCCGTCATCAAGTTTCGCCTCTCCTGCCTCAAGAAGTCCAAGTCCGTTCGAAAGATCCTTAGCGCCGCTCTCAAGCTGTTCAGTACCTGCAGCAAGTGTATCCGCGCCCGTGCTCAGCTTATTGAGTCCTGCGTTTAAGCTCTCGGTACCGCTCTTTAACTGCGAAGCGCCTGTCTTTGCGGCGTCAACGCCCGATGTATAGCTCTTTACGCCCTGATAGAATGTATTGTAATCATCGAGTGACTGCTTTACGCCCTTGATCTGAGCCGCGCCGGCTTCGATCTGTGCCTTGCCCTGCGCGATCTGCGCCTTTACCTCGTCTGAAGCCATGTTCTGCGCAATAAGTGCCTCGATCTGCTCTTCTGTCTTCTGAGCTACTACAGCCTTAACCTGCTCGCTTGCCATCATCTCATCCGGAAGTCCCATCTGAGCCTGTACGGCTGCGGCAACCTGAGCTTCAACAGCGGCCCTGTTAGCCTCAACAGCTGCCGTAACTTTTGCTTTAGCGAGTTCTTCGGGATCTGTGCTCTGAAGCTGCGCAACAACCTGATCAAGTACTGTTCCGTAGTTATCGATCGTAAGCTCGGGAACGGTTATTCCTGCGTCATTCAGACCCTTTGTCGCATTTGCGAGAAGGCTTACAAATACTTTCTCGGCTCCGCCGTTGATCGCGTCACTGTTTGCCGAAAGCGTTTCAAGACCTGCATAAAGCTTTGTGGTACCGTCATTAACCTGTGCCGAACCTTCGTAAGCTTCCTTAAGTCCGCCCGAAATCTGAGCTGCTCCGCCGTTTACGGCAGCGGCACCGTCTGTCAGTGTCTTCGAGCCTTCATATGCAGCGCCCAGACCCTCAGTAAGAGCAGCGGAGCCGTCCTTCGCTTCCACAAGTCCGTTATACAACTGTTCCGAGCCGTCGGTAAGCTGTTCAAAACCGTCCGTGGCCTTCGCGATCGCGTCGGATACGGAACCTTCAAGTCCTTCCTCATCGACCGTGAACTCGTCGAAATCATAATTTGTTACGATCGTATATACGGTTCCGAGTTCGAAATCTTTTACATCTGCTTCGATAACAAGCGACTCGGGAATGCTTACCTTATCGGTTACTTCCTCTGCATTGCCAAGACTCTCAAGAAGTCCGGGGAATACAACTCCGACTACTGCCTGACGCGAACCGTCATCAACAAGTCTTCCGCCCTCAACGGTGATGTTGCTGAAAACATCGCTGTTAAGGAGCATTCCGGTTACAGCCGCGAAAGGAACATAGACCTTTTCCTCTTTACCGCCGACGTTCATCATTTCGTACTGGGTATTTGTATAGTCATATTCGATCCTTACATGACCGCTCTTGCCGGCAAGCTCTTCGGCCTTAACTTCTTTACCGTCAAGAGTATAAGTTACGTTGATCTTAACGGGTGTTTCCGCGTTAAGCTGCTTCTTTGTGACGGTATCGGTACCGTCTTCGTTGTCCTTCAGCTTATCGACAACGATCATTTTCTGCTCCTCACCGTTATTGTCATTGATCACATATACGGTCTCGTCCTGGAACAGCTTTGCCTCGTAATCCTTTTTCTGAACGTAATCCGCGATCTTGGAGACTACGTCCTCACCTTTATCCGCCTTTGCGTAATATGTTGCTCCGGTGCCCGCGATCAGTGCCGCGCTCAATACAACTGCCAATGTTTTATATAATGTCTTTTTCATGATCTTTTACCTCCGATCTCTATTTTAAATATCACTCCGGATCAATTATGACCCAGTCTGATCTTCATATGCTTTTCGGTATTATCCGATCTCCTGCGAAGATGCATCATATCAAAAGTCGTCGCTACGATGACCTTATCGCACAGCAGAAGCAATGCGGGCAGGAACAGGATAACAGCTACCATGCTTATCAGAGCGCCTCGTGCCATCAGCATGCACATTGAGCTGATGATGTCGATATCCGAATAGATCGCAACTCCGACTGTCGCGGTGAACAGGCCCATGCCGCTGACAATTATCGAAGGGATCGAAGTGATAAGTGACTTCTTGACCGCTTCAAATTTATCGGATCCGGATTTTCTCTCTTGCTTATATCTCGTTGTAGTCAGGATCGCGTAATCGACTGTCGCGCCAAGCTGTATCGTGCTGATGCAGATGGGAGCGATGAACGGAAGCGAGCTGCCCAGATAATGCGTAAGTCCGAGGTTAATGAATATCGCGAGCTCAATTACCGAAATAAGGATGATCGGCAATGTAACGCTCTTCTCAACCAGCAGGATGATGATGAAGATCGCAGCGATCGATACGATGTTAACAACCGCGAAATCCTTGTCGGTGATCTCGATCATATCCTTCATGCAGGGTGCCTCGCCTATCAGCATTCCGCCTTTATCATATTTCTTAAGGATCGTATTCAGGCTAGCGATCTGCGCGTTAACAGCGTCGGAAGCATCGGTGTATTCCGAATTTACTATCAGGAGTTCCCAGTTGTCACTCTTAACGAGATCGACTACGGAATCGGGAAGGATCTCAGCAGGTATGCTCGATCCGAGTACCGATTCAAGACCCAGCGCGTACTGTACGCCGTCGACATTATTCATCTCGTCAAGCATTGCCCTTACATCATCCGAAGGAGTATCGGCATTGACAAGAACCATATGCGTTGAAGCAACTCCGAACTTTTCCTTAAGTCTTTCCTGCGCGATCACGAAGTCGATATCCGAAGGAAGGCATTTGCCCATATCGTAGTAAACTTCACTGTTTGTCTTTGAATAGCCGTAATATGCGGGAGCGATCAGGATCGCGAAGATAATGAGCAGTACGGGGAATACCTTAACAAGCTTTGCTGCCGTGCCGTCCATCTTCGGGATGATCGATCTGTGCCTTGTCTTCTGCAGAGGCTTATCGAGTACAAGGATCAATGCGGGAAGCGTTGTAACGCATCCGATGACTCCGAGCAGAACGCCCTTTGCCATTACGATTCCGAGGTCGCGGCCCATCGTGAAGCTCATGAAGCACAGTGCAATGAAGCCTGCGATCGTTGTGATCGAACTTCCGATGACCGAAGTAAGCGTATCCTTAATGGCTGTAGCCATCGCTTCTTCCTTGTCTTCTATGGTCTGTCTCTTCTCGTTATAACTGTTCCAGAGGAATATCGAGTAATCCATCGTTACAGCCAGTTGGAGTACTGCGGAGATCGCCTTGGTAATGTACGAGATCTCGCCGAAGAAGTAGTTCGAACCCATGTTGTATAGGATCGCCATGCCGATGCTTGTAAGGAATACAATAGGTACCAGCCAGCCGTCCAGAAGGATCATCATTGCGGCGAGCGCGCATACAACAGCAAGTCCAACGTAGATGGGTTCCTCTTTCTCACACAGATCCTTCAGATCCGTGACCAGAGCCGACATTCCTGTGATATAACAGTCTTTCGTGCAGATACTCCTGATCTCTCGTATCGCATCCATCGTTACATCTTCCGATGTCGCGCTGTCAAAAAATATCGCGAACATCGTTGCGTTGTCTTTGTTGAAGGCCTCGTAGATGTTGTCCGGGAGCATTTCCATCGGAATATTGACATCCATTACCGAATCGTACCAGAGGACCGTATCCACATGCTCGACGCCTCTGATCTTTTCGCAAAGCTTCGAAACATCAGCTGGCTCCATGTTTTCAACCATTACCAGCGAAAACGCGCCTTTTCCGAAGTCTTGCATCAACAGGTCCTGTCCTTTTACAGTATCGATATCTGACGGCAGGTAAGTCAGCATATCGTAATTGATCCTGGTCTTTGCCATGCCGATCTCCGAGGGAACCATGAGCAGGGCCGCCTCGATAAGGATCAGCACACGGTTTTTATCCACTGCTTTACCGAATTTCATTTTTATATCTCCTTTCATTTACCAGAAT
>JAFZKM010000224.1 GCA_017553665.1 Lachnospiraceae bacterium | reverse complement strand
GGGTTAAGGCTGCGGACGGTTACACCTACGTTATGGCGCAGGCTCTGCTCGATTCGGTACTTGGCGCTATCGAGCGTCCCGAAGGCACACCCGCTTACGAAGTGCTTGAAACCTGCACGGGTAAAGACCTTGAATACAAGGAATACGAGCCACTCTATCAGTGCGCTGCGGATGTTGTTGAAAAACAGCACAAGAAGGCATTCTTCGTATATTGCGACGATTATGTAACGATGCAGGATGGTACCGGTATCGTACATATCGCTCCGGCATTCGGTGAAGACGATGCGAGAGTCGGCCGTAAATACGACGCTCCTTTCGTACAGATGGTAGACGATCACGGCGTTATGAAGCCTGAGACTCCTTTTGCGGGCATGCGCTGCAAGCCTACCCAGAAGGAGATAGATGCGGGCGCGATCAGCTGCGATCCCGAGGTATTAAAGGAACTTTCCGCAAGGAAGCTTCTTTTCAGCGCTCCGAAGGTAGAACACGACTATCCTCACTGCTGGCGCTGCAGCACTCCTCTTATCTACTATGCACGCGATTCCTGGTACATCAGGGAGACCGCTGTAAGAGACGATCTCGTTCGCAATAATGCGACCGTTAACTGGGTTCCCGAGACCATCGGATCCGGACGTTTCGGCAACTGGCTTGAGAACATCCAGGACTGGGCTATCTCGAGAAACAGATACTGGGGAACTCCCCTGAACATCTGGGAGTGCTCATGCGGCCACAGAGAGTGCGTCGGCAGCCGCGAGGAGCTCGCGAAGCTTTCCGGCAATCCCGAGGCGAAGACGGTCGAGCTCCACAGACCTTTCATCGACGCGATCACCTGCAAGTGCCCCGAGTGCGGCGGAACCATGAAGCGCGTGCCCGAGGTTATCGATTGCTGGTTCGATTCGGGCGCTATGCCTTTCGCGCAGCATCATTATCCTTTTGAGAACAAGGAGCTCTTCGAGAAGCAGTTCCCGGCTCAGTTCATTTCCGAGGGCGTTGACCAGACCAGAGGCTGGTTCCACTCGCTGATGGCGGAGTCTACCCTGCTGTTCAACAAGGCACCTTATGAGAATGTAGTCGTTCTGGGCCTCGTGCTCGATAAGGACGGCCAGAAGATGAGCAAGTCGAAGGGCAATACCGTGGATCCTTTCGAGTCGCTCGCGAAGCACGGCGCTGACGCGATCCGCTGGTATTTCTACACCAACAGCGCGCCCTGGCTGCCGAACCGCTTTGACGATAAGGCTATCACCGAAGGCCAGAGAAAGTTCATGGGCACTCTTTGGAATACCTATGCTTTCTTCACCCTTTACGCGAATATTGACAATTTCGATCCCACGAACTACAGCCTTGATTACGACAAGCTGCCCGTAATGGACAAGTGGCTGCTCTCGAAGCTGAATTCGGTAGTTAAGGAAGTGGATCAGAACCTGGATACTTACCATATTCCCGAGGCGGGCAGAGCGCTCGACGATTTCGTCGACGAGCTCAGCAACTGGTACGTACGCCGCTGCCGTGAGCGTTTCTGGGCAAAGGGCATGGAGCAGGATAAGATCAACGCTTACATGACTCTGTACACCGCGCTCGTTACTATCGCGAAGGCAGCAGCTCCGATGATCCCGTTCATGACCGAGGATATCTACAGGAACCTTGTATGCTCAGTGGACGCTTCAGCTCCCGAGTCGGTTCATCTGTGCGATTTCCCCGTTTGCAACGAGGCTTATATCGACAAAGAGCTCGAAGAGAACATGGATGAGGTCCTGAACATTGTCGTTATCGGACGCGCATGCCGCAACGAGGCGAACATCAAGCAGAGACAGCCTCTTGCGAAGATGTATGTTAAGTGCAATAAGGCGCTCAGCGAGTTCTACCGCGAGATCATCGAGGACGAGCTGAACGTTAAGACCATCGAGTTCAAGGACGATGTTGCGTCGTTCACCGACTATACGTTCAAGCCTAACTTTAAGACGCTCGGAAAGCGCTTCGGCGGCAAGATCAATACCGTCAAGGAGCTCCTGCTCGGACTTAACGGCGTAAAGGCCATGGAAGAGCTGAAGGCCACAGGCGCGGTTACCGTTGTTCTGGACGGCACGCCCGAGAAGATCGAGGAGGCTGACCTCGCGATCGAGAGCAAGAAGGTTGAAGGTTTCGTGACCGGCGAAGATCACGGCATCACCGTCGTTATGGATACGAACCTCACGCCCGAACTCATCGAGGAAGGCTATGTCCGCGAGGTTATCAGCAAGGTTCAGACCATGCGTAAGGACGCGGATTTCGAGGTTATGGACCATATCACGCTCTATGTCAGCGGCAATGAGAAGATCGCCGACATCGTAAAGCGCAACGAGGACCAGATCCGCAAGGTGGTTCTCGCGACCGGCGTGGTATACGGCAGCGCGGAGGGTTCCGTGAAGGACTGGAACCTGAACGGCGAGGACGTAACGCTCGGAGTAAAGAGAGAATAGAAAATTTGAGGAATTCCATGGGGACGGTTCTTTTGGTAATGCGGTTCATTGCCAAAAGAACCGTCCCCATGGCGCATAAAAATAACTTGACTGGAAACGTTTCCAATAGTATACTCAAAAACGTAAAACAGTTTTTTTAAGAGGAGAGTTTTTATGACAATTGATAAGCAGGAACTGAAGACCTCTATAGAAAATTACCTCATGACGCTGTTCCGCAAGGAGCCTGCTGAGGCTACAAAACAGCAGATGTTCCAGAGCGTTTGCTATGCCATGAAGGAGTACATCATCAATGACTGGGTTGCTTCGCATAAGGCTGTCGGCCAGAAGGAAGCGAAGACGGTCTACTACATGTCCATGGAGTTCCTTATGGGACGCGCCCTGGGCAATATCCTGATCAATATGAAGGCTGATAAGGTTGTGGCGGAAGTGCTCGACGAGTACGGACTCGACCTTGATACGATAGAGGACGAAGAGCCCGACGCAGCGCTCGGCAACGGCGGTCTCGGACGTCTGGCCGCGTGCTTCCTTGATTCGCTCGCGACTCTCGGCTATTCGGCGGTAGGCTGCGGTATCCGTTATAAGTACGGTATGTTCAAGCAGCAGATCGAAAACGGTTTCCAGATCGAGGTTCCCGATAACTGGCTCAAGAACGGTAATCCTTTCGAGATGAAGGACGCCGATAATGCCAAGCTGATCCGTTTCGGCGGCTACGTTCGCATGACGAAGAACGCGCAGGGACGCGAGTGCTTCGTGCAGGAGGACTGCCAGACCGTTATGGCTGTTCCCTACGAACTCCCGATCGTGGGATATAATAATCATTTCGTTGACACGCTCCGCATCTGGGATGCCGAGGCAGTGAACGATTTCCAGCTCGACCAGTTCGATAAGGGCGATTATCACAAGGCCGTTGAGCAGGAGAACCTCGCGAAGACTATCTGTGAGGTCCTTTACCCCAACGATAACCATTACGCAGGTAAGGAGCTGCGCTTAAAGCAGCAGTATTTCTTCGTTTCCGCGAGCGTTCAGCTGGCTGTTTCGAAGTTTATGGACCGTTATCACGATCTGAAGCGCCTTCCCGAGAAGGTCGTTTTCCAGATGAACGATACGCATCCCGCGGTTACGGTCGCGGAGCTGATGCGCGTGCTCATGGACGATTATTATCTTTCATGGGACGAGGCGTGGGAGCTCACGATCAAGACCTGCGCTTACACAAACCACACGATCATGGCGGAAGCGCTCGAGAAGTGGCCGCTTGAGCTGTTCTCAAAGCTTCTTCCCCGTATTTACCAGATCGTTGAAGAGATTAACAGACGTTTCATCCGCGAGATCCAGATCACCTATCCCGGCGATTATCACATGATCGAGAAGATGGCGATCGTTTACGACGGACAGGTACGCATGGCGAACCTCGCGATCGTCGGCGGTTTCTCGGTAAACGGCGTTGCCCGCCTGCACACCGAGATCCTCAAGACTCAGTCGCTTAAGGAGTTCGCGCAGTACTTCCCGAACAAGTTCAACAACAAGACGAACGGCATTACACAGCGCCGCTTCCTGCTCCACGGAAATCCGCTCCTTGCGCAGTGGGTTACCGATAAGGTAGGCGACGGCTGGATCACCGATCTTTCGAAGATCGCGGGACTTGCGCAGTACGCGGACGATGAGAACGCGCAGCGCGAGTTCATGCAGATCAAGTACAAGAACAAGCTCCGCCTTGCTAAATACATCAAGGAGCACAACGGCGTGGATGTCGATCCCCGCTCGATCTTCGATGTTCAGGTAAAGCGTCTGCATGAGTACAAGAGGCAGCTCCTTAACATCATGCACGTTATGTACCTTTACAATGAGCTGAAGAAGAATCCCGACATGGATTTCTATCCGAGGACGTTCATTTTCGGAGCGAAGGCTTCCGCGGGCTACCGCCGCGCGAAGGCGATCATCAAGCTGATCAACAGCGTCGGCGATGTTATCAATAACGATATCCGCATCGGCGGCAAGCTGAAGGTCGTATTCATTGAGAATTACCGTGTTTCGAACGCGGAGTGGATCTTCGCCGCGTCTGACGTTTCCGAGCAGATCTCGACGGCTTCGAAGGAGGCTTCGGGTACCGGCAACATGAAGTTCATGCTGAACGGCGCGATCACCCTCGGCACGATGGACGGCGCGAACGTTGAGATCGTTGAGGAAGTCGGCGAGGAGAACGCGGTGATCTTCGGACTTTCCGCGAAGGAGGTCATCGACTTCGAGAACAACGGCGGCTACAATCCGAAGGATATCTATGACGCCGACGAGGACATCAAGCTCGTTATGGAGCAGATGATCAACGGCTATTATTCGCCTCAGAACACGGATCTTTTCCGCGAGATCTACAATTCGCTGCTTGACGGCAACGGATACGAGCGTCCGGACCAGTACTTCATCCTGAAGGATTTCAGGTCGTACGCGGAGGCGCAGAAGAAGGTCGAGCAGATGTACCGCGACGAGAGACGCTGGGCAAAGGCGGCGATACTGAACGTGGCGCACGTCGGGAAGTTCTCGTCGGATCGTACCATTCAGGAGTATGTCGACGATATCTGGCACCTCAATAAGGTTACCGAGTGATTTTGTTTTTGACTGGGGACGGTTCTTCCGTCCCTTTTTCTTTTTGCAGCCGCAGGCGGCAACGATAAAACTTCCGGGCACACGCTCTCGCTCCGGGTCGCAATGTAGCGGCACGTAATCAACCACAATACGGTTGATAAGTGCCGACATTGCTTACG
>JAFZKM010000024.1 GCA_017553665.1 Lachnospiraceae bacterium | reverse complement strand
TATCGACTCCACATCGGGCTTTTCCATCATGCCGAGGAA
This sequence comes from Lachnospiraceae bacterium, assembly GCA_017553665.1. Next base: position 8,604 of record JAFZKM010000024.1, on the reverse strand, counting down.
CTGTCTCGCGTATGAGGAAAGCGACTCCATGTACCTGCGCTGTCCTTCCGCGTATATCGTATCAAAGGCCAGAGAAGACTTGCCCGAACCGGACAGGCCCGTGAGCACGACAAACTTGTCGCGCGGGATGTCCACATCCAGGTTCTTCAGGTTGTTCTCCTTCGCGCCTCTTATCTTAATGTAACTGGAAACCATGTTAATATCCGTTCCTTATCTTTCTTACTACTGCTGTAGACCAACAATCGCTCCGAGTGGTCACTTCCCGTCATGCGTGCTGCTGTACAGGAGCTTTCTTACCTCCATCATGCGGTCACGCAGCTCCGCTGCCAGCTCGAAATTCAGGTCCGCCGCCGCGGCGTTCATATCTTTCAGCAGCTTGCGCGCCAATGCCTCGAGCTCCTTGTCCGACATGGATTCCGGATCCTTCTCCATGCGATAGTTCTCCTTATCAACCTTCTTCGTAATGCTGATAAGGTCGCGAACTTTCTTCTCTATCGTCTTCGGGGTGATTCCGTGTTCTTTATTATATTCGTCCTGGATCCTGCGGCGGCGCTCCGTCTCACCGATCGCCTTCTTCATCGAATCGGTCATCGTGTCCGCGTACATGATAACGTGTCCGTCCACGTTGCGCGCGGCGCGGCCGATAGTCTGGATGAGCGAGGTCTCGGAACGCAGGAAGCCCTCTTTGTCAGCGTCAAGGATCGCCACAAGGCCGACCTCGGGTATATCGAGTCCCTCACGCAGCAGATTTATCCCGACCAGCACATCAAACACATCCATGCGCATATCCCTGATGATCTCGGAACGTTCAAGCGTATCGACATCGGAATGCAGGTACTTCACGCGGATGCCGACGTCCTTCAGATAATCGGTCAGGTCCTCGGCCATACGCTTCGTGAGCGTAGTCACGAGCACCTTCTCCTTTTTCGCGGTGCAGGCGCGGATCTCGCCGATCAGATCGTCGATCTGTCCCTCTACGGGCTTCACGGTGACCTCGGGATCGAGAAGTCCCGTGGGTCTGATCACCTGCTCGGCCCTCAGCAGCTCATGCTCTGCCTCATAAGGCCCCGGCGTCGCCGAAACGAACATGACCTGGTCAAACCTGTCCTCGAATTCATCGAACTTCAGCGGTCTGTTATCAAGCGCCGAGGGCAGTCTGAAGCCGTAATCCACCAGTACCTGCTTTCTCGCGCGGTCTCCGTTGAACATGCCGCGGAACTGCGGCATTGTCATATGCGATTCGTCAACGATCATCAGAAAATCATTGCCGAAATGCTCCACAAGCGTGTGCGGAGTGCAGCCCGGCGTAAGTCCCGCGAGATGCATCGAATAGTTCTCTATACCTGAGCAGATGCCCGTCTCGCGCAGCATCTCTATATCAAAGTTGGTTCGCTCGGAAATGCGCTGCGCCTCAAGCAGCTTATCCTCGCTCTTAAAGTATCTGACGCGCTCCTCCAGCTCCAGTTCAATGTTCTTCAGCGCGCGCTTCATCCTCTCCTCGGGCACAACGTAATGTGAAGCCGGGAATACCATGATATGCTCCATCGTGGCTTTGACCTCGCCGGTCAGCACATCGATCTGCGCGATCCTGTCGACCTCATCCCCGAAGAACTCGATCCTGTATGCGTAATCGTTCGCCGCTATCGGAAATACGTCGATCACGTCGCCGTGCACCCGGAAGGTTCCGCGGTGGAAATCCATCTCATTCCTCAGATACTGCATGTCAATCAGCCTGCGGATCACATCGTCACGGTCTGCGTTCATGCCCGGACGCAGCGAGAGCGTCATCTCGGTATAGTCTTCCTGTGCCGCGATGCCGTAGATGCACGAAACGCTCGCTACGATGATGACGTCGCGCCGTTCCGCCAGCGCCGCCGTCGCGGAATGCCTCAGGCGGTCGATCTCATCGTTGATCGCCGAGTCCTTCTCAATATAGGTATCGGTCGAAGGCACGTATGCCTCCGGCTGGTAATAATCGTAATATGACACAAAATACTCGACAGCGTTCTCGGGGAAGAACTCCTTAAACTCGCCGTAAAGCTGAGCCGCCAGGGTTTTGTTATGCGCTACTACAAGTGTAGGCTTGTTGAGCGCCGCGATGACGTTCGCCATCGTAAATGTCTTTCCCGATCCGGTAACGCCGAGAAGCGTCTCGAACTGGTTCCCGGCCTTAAAGCCCTCGACCAGCTCCTTTATGGCCTGCGGCTGGTCACCGGTAGGCTTAAACTCCGAATGTAATATGAATCTGTCCATGCCGAACTCATCTTCTCCTGTCCCTGCGGCCCGAATAGAATCTCTCTTTTTCGGTGTACATCAGGGCATCCGCCTGTTCCTTTATCTCTTCGCGCGATACGGAAGGATCCTTCGCGAATACATATCCGATCGAAGCGCTGCGCTTCTTTTCGTCGAGTATGGCTTTCGCGCGCTCAACCTTCGTCTCAAACTCTTCCTCGGTGGGTACGAACGCGTACGCGACAAACTCGTCTCCGCCGATACGGAATACGTTCGTGTCTCCGAACACATCGGTCAGGGCCTTCGCGACATCAATGATAAGCGCGTCGCCGGCCTCATGGCCGTACGTGTCGTTTTCATTCTTCAGGCCGTTGATGTCACACATCAGGAATCCGTAAGGATATACGCGTCCGCTCGTCTTCTCGAACTCTTCAAGGCCGCGTCTGTTGCGGGTTCCTGTCAATGAATCGAAATAACTGTAGCGTACGAGATTGCGCTTTTCGTTGCGCTGTACGAGCAGCTGCGCTACAAAATACGATATCAGCCAGACAGAATCGCCCAGGGCCGCGCATCTTTCGGCAGGCATGTCATCGACTCCGAACAGGCCGATCAGCTCTCCGCCGTATTCGAGCGGTCCTACTACCATCCTCCTGACATTCAGGCTCTTCAGCAGGTCATAGAGCAGCGGTTCATTGTCTTTGATCTGCTCGACATCGGGGATCACAAGTCTGTGATCCCTCGCAAGGATCTTCGAAACCTCCCCGATCACCCTTTCGTCCGAAAGATCGCTGTAATCCGGAAGCCCCGGGTTCAGGACATGCTCATCGCGGAACCACTCATAGGAATTATGGAAAGTTCCGTCATGTCTGTTCTCGAAGATATATACATGATCTGCGCCGAACTCGGTTCCCACATACTCCATCAGCGAGCGTACACTGAGGTCGGGATCGTTGGTAACGATCGAGTACTGAAGCATCTTGTTGATGAAACGGTCCTGCTTCATCGTTTCCCGCTCATGCGCCCAGTTCCGTACCAGCGTGATGGTCATAAGCACAAAGAAGGCGATAAGGCCGACACGTGAAAATCTGCCGCGCCCCGCGCCGTTCCTGACGCCGCCCATGTAGATCATCGAATCGACGAGCAGACAGCCCGCGATCGTGATAAAGCCCGCTACGAGCAGCTTTGTTCCGGTCTCCGCATTCATCCTGTCGCAGAAACGTCTGTTGTTCACGAGCATCGCGCAGCCTATCGCAGCTTCGACCGCATAATAGATCATCATGATCGGAGTAAGGTTCGCCATGTCGCAGCCGAACGCGTATCTGAGGATAAGGAAAGCGGCGATGTCCACTGCCGCGGCCGCGAATATGAGCTTCGGATAGAGCCTGTTGCGCTCCTTCGTGATATAATACGCGAGCAGGAGCATCGGCACGATCCAGATATGCATGAATATATGGTCGATCAGACGGCTGAATATCACTTCTCCGAAGAAAAGACGCCACAATCCTGTATCATTCGACAGCCATAAGCCGTTGATGATCGTGGAAACAGCCAGAGTGACCGCGGCCTTTTTATTCTGTCCGAGCGGAACGAATCCACAGATCAGGAGCAGAAGAATGCCGATTATTATCATGCCGACCGACAGATTGAAAGCCATTCTGTTGGCGACCGAAAAGCGCTTCTGATATCTCCGGAAGCCCTCAAGACACATGAGACCCAGCCTGCCGCCTTTGCCGCTGTCGAGAACGGGAGTCATTATAAAAGTGATCTTTTCCCCGGCGTACGCGGGCATCATGCTGATAAAGTGATATGCGACTCCGTAACCCTTACCCGTAAGATTCTCCTCCGTGTGATACGAGTAGACGAGTCCGTCGCCGATATAGACATCGAAATTGGAATTGTAGCTCGCGAAGCATAGATCATCGCCGAGCGCCAGCTGCTGAGGCAGGTTCTTTGTCAATACGATCCTGCTGCCGTAAGTGCCCGATCCTGCCTTGTCAAGGTAAACAGTCTCTCTGGATTCCAGCTGCCAGTCCTGCCCGAAATCCGTAGTCTTTTTTCTGATGCGCTCCGCGCGCATATTTGAAGAAAGCATGAGCGCAGTAATTATAAATGCGATCACGCTTCCTATTACGATCTTTACGGTTGGTGCCTTTTTGAGACCGTTATTCATTCTTCTCCTCTTCGGCAGCCGCTTTTGCTGCCTCTTCAGCTTCTTTTGCAGCCTTCTTCTCGGCTTCCTTCTCGGCCTTTTTCTTAGCCTTATCGAATACCTTCGCGAGCGATGCCTTCTCTTCGCCGCTCAGGAGCCTGTCCTGGTTGATCGCGGTGACCAGACCGTCCTTGTAGCTCACGATCTCGTCAATGTACTCGGTCGAAGCCGTCCGGATCAGGTAAGGGAGCTCGATCTCAATGTCCTCCGTTACCGCCCCGATCTCAACTACCTTGTCCACAATACAGCCGAGGCAGCCTTCCGCCGTGTTCACGAATATCACATCCGATTCCGCCGATGAAGTCAGCCCTGTATTGAACTTTTTGTGCAGGTCAAGGATCGGTACCAGCTCGCCTCTTAAGTCCACCAGTCCCGAAATGCACTCCGGCGCTCCGGGGAGCAGCTTAATGTCGGGCCTTACTTCGACCGCGCGCACATATAGGCTGTCGAAGGAATAATTGCCGCGTCCGACCGAAAAAATAACCTGTGTTTTACTCATATCCGACCTCCTGGATTCCTGCGCCGCAGCCGTCCTTATTCGGTAAGATCTCCTCCCTTGTAAGGCGGGCAGCCCTGCTTGAGCCACTTAAGGTAACCGTTTATGTAAATGTCGATCGCGCCGTTCAATACCGCGTCCGCGTTCGCAGTGCTCACGCCCGTACGAAGATCCTTGATCATCTTGTAGGGCTGAAGGAAATACGAACGGATCTGGCTTCCGAAGTTATTGTCCTTAACCTCGCCGCGGATATCGGCGGTCTTGTTCAGGTTCTCCTGCTGCTTTAAGAGAAGGAGTTTAGACTTCAGGATCTGCATCGCCTTATCCTTGTTCTGGTACTGTGAGCGCTCGTTCTGGCACGAAACCACGATACCGGTGGGGAAGTGCGTGATGCGGATCGCCGATGAGGTCTTGTTTACCTTCTGTCCGCCGGCGCCCGATGAACGGAAGATATCTATACGGATATCGTCATCCGGGATGTCAATGTCGAGATCCTGCTCAATATCGGGCATAACGTCGCAGGAAACGAAAGATGTCTGTCTCTTGCCCTGCGCGTTGAACGGGGAAATGCGAACAAGCCTGTGCACTCCGTGCTCGGACTTTAAGTATCCGTAAGCGTTCGTTCCGTTGATCTGCATCGTGACCGACTTATAGCCGGCTTCATCGCCCTCGAGCATGTCGAGCACTTCAACCGAGAAGCCCTTTGCCTGCGCCCACATGCTGTACATGCGGTACATCATGCTCGCCCAGTCGCACGCCTCGGTTCCGCCCGCTCCCGCGTGGAGAGTGAGGATCGCGTTGCAGCTGTCAAACTCACCGTCAAGAAGCGTCTCCAGGCGCATCTTCTCAAAATCGTTCTTGAAAGCCTCGAACTCCTCCTCGACCTCGGGCACCATGCCCTCGTCATTCTCTTCCTCTACCATTTCGATAAGAGCGTAGAGATCGGCGTTCTTCGACTCGAGCTCCTTGTATTCCTCGATCGTGTCCTTGAGGTTCTTGAGCTCCTTCATGTAATTCTGGGCCTTGTCCGCATCATTCCAGAAGCCTTCTTCCTCCATGATGCCCTCGATCTCCTCGACGCGGAGCTTTTTATTGTCAAGGCTCAGCGAGGCCCCAAGTTCCTTCAGCGGGTCAGTATATTGATTAAGCTCATATTTTATCTGATCCAGTGCTACCATAAAAATCCATTCCTTCCATTAGTCGAACTTACCGTTGCCCATGCAGCAGTACTTAAACTTCTTACCCGAACCGCAGGGGCAGGGATCGTTCGGATAAACCTTTGAATTCGCGCGGCGCTTGGGCGCGTTGACCGCGGTGTCGTCCTTATTCGTGCCGGTCTCCTTCGCTACCTGCTCACGCTCGATCTTGCGCTCAACCTGAACACGGAGCAGCATGCGTACCGTATCTTCCTCGATGCCTTCGGTCATCTCCTGGAACATGTCATAGCCCTGAAGCTTATACTCGTCAACGGGGTTACGCTGCGCGAACGCCTGAAGTCCGATGCTCTGGCGCAGCTGGTCCATATCGTCGATGTGGTTCATCCACTTTGTGTCGATCGCCTTTAAGAGGACGATACGCTCAACCTCACGGAACTCGTCCTTGATCGGGAATTCGGCTTCCTTGGACTCATAAAGGTGAACGGCCTCTTCCTTAAGTCTCTGGACAAGCTTGTTCTTCTTGCCTCTCTCGAGTTCTTCGGGAGTAAGCTCGATCGGCTGCAGGGGAACGATCGGAAGCAGCACTTCGTTCAGTTCCCTGATATCCCACTCCTCGGGATTCTGGTCATCGGAAATGCAGGAATTAACGCTTCTCTCAACAACCTCCTGAACCATCTTGATGATGGAGTCGCGCATGCTCTCGCCGTTAAGAACGCGGGCACGCTCGGCGTAAATGATCTCACGCTGCTCGTTGTTGACTTCGTCATACTCGGTCAGATTCTTACGGATACCGAAGTTGTTGTTCTCTATCTTCTTCTGGGCACGCTCGATCGCGCTCGAAAGCATTCTGTGGTGGATCTCCTGGCCTTCCTGGATGCCGAGGTTCTTGAATACGGTCATCATCTTTTCCGAACCGAAGAGTCTCATCAGATCGTCCTCGAGGGAAATGAAGAATCTGGACTCACCGGGATCGCCCTGACGTCCGGAACGACCGCGCAGCTGATTATCGATACGTCTCGCCTCGTGACGCTCGGTTCCGATGATCCTTAAGCCGCCGAGCTCTACAACGCCCTCGCCGAGCTTGATATCGGTACCACGGCCCGCCATGTTGGTCGCGATCGTAACCGCGCCCTTCTGGCCTGCCTGCGCAACGATCTCCGCTTCCATCTCATGGAACTTCGCGTTCAGCACGTTATGAGGGATGCGGGCCTTGACCAGCTTCTCATGCAGCTCCTCGGAAGCGTCGATCGTGATCGTGCCTACCAGTACGGGCTGTCCTCTGTGGTAAGCCTCCTTGATGGCCTCAACGATCGCGTTGATCTTCTCCCTGTGAGTCGTGTAAACGGCGTCCTCATAGTCCTTACGGATAACGGGCTTGTTGGGCGGGATCGAAACAACGTCCATTCCGTAGATCTCACGGAATTCCTTGTCCTCCGTGATAGCGGTACCTGTCATACCGCACTTTTTCTCGTATTTGTTGAAATAGTTCTGAAGCGTGATCGTAACGAGAGTCTTCGACTCGCGGTTTACCTTAACATGCTCCTTCGCCTCGATCGCCTGATGGAGACCGTCGGAATAACGTCTGCCGGGCAGTATACGTCCGGTAAAGTCATCTACGATCAGGACTTCATTATCCTTCACAACATAGTCCTTATCCCTGAACATCAGGTAATGCGCGCGCAGCGCGAGGATGATGTGATGCTGGATCTCGAGGTTCTCGACATCCGCGAAGTTCTCAATATGGAAGAACTGCTCAACCTTCGCGACACCCTGCTGGGTAAGGTTGACTGTCTTCTCTTTTTCATTTACAACGAAATCGCCGGTCTCCTGTCCGATGTCCTCACCGAACTTCGCCGCCATGATCGTATCCATCTTCGAAAGCTCGGTCTCGGTACCCTTTACCAGCTGATTCGCGAGGATATCGCACATCTCGTAAAGCTTGTTTGACTTGCCGGACTGGCCGGAAATGATAAGAGGAGTTCTCGCTTCATCTATCAAAACGGAGTCGACCTCATCGATGACCGCGAAATGCAGGCCTCGCTGAACCATGCGCTCCTTGTAGATGACCATGTTGTCGCGCAGGTAGTCGAAACCGAATTCGTTATTGGTTCCGTAGGTGATATCCTTGGCGTAGGCCTCACGGCGCTCGTCATTGTCCATGCTGTTAAGAATGTAGCCGCAGGAAACACCGAGGAACTCGTAGATATTGCCCATATTCTCGGCATCACGCTTTGCCAGGTAATCATTGACCGTGACAACATGAACGCCCTTGCCTTCGAGCGCATTCAGGTAAATGACCATGGAAGACGTAAGTGTCTTTCCTTCACCGGTGAACATCTCGGCGATACGTCCCTGGTGGAGCACGATCGCGCCGAGTATCTGGCAGGGGAATGCACGAAGTCCGAGTGTTCTGTCACCTGCTTCCCTGACGGTCGCATAAGCTTCGGGCAGGATGTCATCGAGAGTCTCGCCCTTTGCCAGTCTGTCCTTAAACTGACGTGTCATGTCAC
>JAFZKM010000223.1 GCA_017553665.1 Lachnospiraceae bacterium | reverse complement strand
CCTCCCTGGAAATAAACAGCGTAGGGTTCCTCTAACGGACCGTCCGCCGACAGCTCGATCGATGAGCCCTGTACGAAGGTTCCCGCGGCCATGATAACGTCCGACGAATATCCGGGCATCGGTGAAGGTTCGGGTCTTACAAAGCTGTCCACGGGTGCCGCGGCCTGGATACCCTCGCAGAAAGCTATCAGTCTCTCGGCCGTGCCCAAAGTAACAGCCTGGATGATATCGTATCTGGGTTCCGTTCCGTTCGGGATCACGGGAAGTCCGAGGTCCTCATATATCCTTGCCGCGAAGATAGCGCCCTTTACTGCGCCTATCGCAACCACCGGAGCCATGAAAAGCCCCTGGAAAATGCTCTGGTTGATGCCGAGAGTGGCTCCGACTTCTTTGCCGAGTCCCGGACAAGCCAGTCTTGCCGCGCATTTCTCAATGCACTTCGCGGTTCCGACGATATAACCGCCTGTCGCAACAAGTCCGCCTCCGGGATTCTTGATAAGTGATCCAACGCACATATCGGCTCCGACCTCTGAGGGCTCGCGTGTCTGCACGAACTCGCCGTAGCAGTTATCGACCATGATCGTAACCTCGGGCTTTACGCTCCTTATGAAAGCGATCAGCTCACCGATACGCTCAACCGAAAGCGTAGGTCTCGTGGCATATCCCTTCGAGCGCTGGATCGTAACGAGCGCTGTTCTTTCGTTTATCGCTGCCTTTATCCCGTCAAAATCAAAACCTCCGTCGGGCAGCAGGTCAACCTGCGCGTATGTCACTCCGTATTCGGCAAGCGACCCTGTCGCGGGTGTAATGCCGATCACCTGCTCAAGAGTGTCGTAAGGCTTTCCCACGGGCGATAGTATCTCGTCTCCGGGTCTTACATTCGCAGACAAAGCCACAGCCAGAGCATGTGTTCCGCACATGATCTGGGGCCTTACGAGCGCGTCCTCTGTCTTGAATACCGACGCGTAGACAGCCTCTATCGCCTCGCGGCCTGCGTCATTATACCCGTAGCCTGTCGTTCCCGCGAAAAATGTCTCGCTCACTCCGTTATCCTGCATGGCCTTTATAACCTTAAGGTGATTGTATTCGGCGATCCTGTCCAGCTCCTCGAAGCGGGGCTTGAGCTCGGCCTCATACTTCTCTCCGAGTTCGATGACCTTATCCGAAAGGCCCATGCTTTTAAGTAAATCTTTCATTGCTTTTCTCCGTTTTCTTTTATTTCAATAAATACGGCAATCCTCACTGCCTTTTATTTATCTGTGCCGCGATATACTCCGCTGTCTCAGCCTTCCCTTTGAATTCACGGATATCGATGAACTCGACATCCCTCTCCCTCTTGAACCAGGTCAGCTGTTTCTTCGCGTAATGCCTTGTCTCGAGCTTTATGCGGCGTATTGCTTCATCAAGGGTCGTGCGGCCGTAAATATAGTCGCACATCTCCTTATATCCGATACCGAGCATCGACTGCAAATCCTCGGTATAACCCTTTTCAAGCAGGCCTCTCACCTCATTCTCGAGCCCGTCCGCGATCATTATATCCACGCGCCTGTCAATGCGCTTATATATCTCCACACGGTCATCGGTCAGCACAAAATATCTGAAATCATAAGGCGATTCACGTACCGACTGCTCCTCGTTGTGTTCGGAAAGCTTCTGTCCGGTGAGCTCGTAGAATTCCAATCCGTGCAGCAGGCGCTTGGTATTGTTAGGGTGAATGATCCGGGCGTATACAGGGTCAACCTTTTTAAGTTTTTCAAACAGATACAGCGCGCCGTTCTTCTCCAGCTCGTCTTCGAGTCTTTTTCGTATCGCGGTCTGCTTTTCGTCGTCATACTCGGTAAAATCGATGTCATAGAGCACTGCCTGTATATAAAAGCCCGTTCCTCCCGCAATGATCGGGAGCTTTCCGCGCGAGCATATATCCTCAATGCATTCCTTCGCGAGCCTTTTAAAGGTCAGGACCGAGAATTCCTGATCCGGATCGATGATATCGATCATATGATGCGGAACGCCCTGCATTTCTTCAGGCTTGATCTTCGCAGTACCGATGTCCATTCCGCGATAGACCTGCATCGAATCGGCCGAGATTATCTCAGCGTCAAGACGCTTCGCGAGTTCCACCGATACAGCGGTCTTTCCGACGGCCGTAGGTCCGTTCAGGATCAACAAAGGCATTTTCACAGTACTCTCTTAAACTTCCTTTCAAGCTCGTATTTTGTCATCGAAATGATGACAGGTCTTCCGTGCGGGCAGTTAAACGGATTCTTCAACGTCAGAAGCTCGGTGATCAGAGTGTTCGCTTCCTCAGGTGATATCCTTGTATTTCCCTTTACTGCGGCCTTGCAGGCGCAGGTCGCAAGATGATAATTCATCGTGGCGGTCTGTCTCGCGAATCTCACATTCTCATCTGAGAACGTATCGATCAGCTCGTGCAGCAGGTCTACGGGATCCATCTTGTAAAGCTGCAAAGGCACTGACGAAAGGCTGTATTCTCTGCCGCCGAAGCTCTCGAGTTCAAAGCCGAGCTTCTCAAGTTCGTCATGATGCTTCGCGACAATATCACATTCCTGCGCGGACAGCGTAACAACGATCGCGGGGCTTAATATCTGGGTATCGATCGAAGCCTCATTGTACTGCTTTACAAGCTTTTCGTAAATGATCTTCTCGTGCGCGGCGTGCTGGTCGATCATGTAAAGCTTATCGGAAAGCTCTACGATCCAGTAAGTATTGAATATCTGGCCGATCAGCTTAAATCCGTCATGCATGCCCTTTTTGAACTCTTCTTTGGTCTCGGGCCTGATCCCGGGTTCCTCACCGGACGCGAGTTTATCCGTATCGGTCTCGATGACGAGCTGCTCGTATATGTGCTTAGTATCTGCTGGCTTAGTATCTGCGAGTTTAGTTATCTCAGTCTCGGAAACAACCTGCTCTGAGATTCCTGCATCGTCTTTCCCGGGATTGATACCGCGAGTGATGCTTCGTGCGAAACCGCTCATATCACCGGTGATCTCAGATGAATCATCGCCTGCATCATCAGTAGCCTCTCTGACTACGCTTATATCATCAATTGACTTTTCTGTCAGCGTATTGCCTACGGCTTTTCTTCCTACCGGATTAACAAAAATGCTTTCATTTGTTCCCGAATCCTTAGCTTCGGAATCCTTAGCCCCCGCATTGTAAGACGGAACTTCGCTCTCCTTCTTCCTCCCCGTTTCGAAGGGCTCAGGAGTACTCTGCACGCGCTCGTCGTGTTTATTCTTCTCGAGAACCTCATGTCTGGTCTCTATCGGAGGCGTGATCGTCTTCGGTATGAAAGCCGCAGCTTTCAGCGTATCGCAGACGGCCTGATAAACCTCTGTAAATATCTCATCCGGTTTCTCAAAGCGCACCTCCTGCTTCGTCGGATGCACGTTGACATCCATCGAGCCCGCGGGGATCTCAAGATGCAGCACCGTGAACGGATACTTGTGCAGCATCAGATACGGGGCATAGGCCTGCTCGATCGCCTTGCTGATTATATTGCTCCTGATATAGCGGCCGTTCACATAGTAATGCTCAAGATTCCTGTTCGATCTCGCGACCACGGGTTTTGCGACAAATCCCGAGATCTTCATGCCTGACTCGGAAACGTGATCGACCTCCAGCAGCGATGACGTGATCTCTCTGCCGTATATTCCGTAGACAATATCCTTTATCGAGCCGGTGCCCGATGTAAATATCACTGTTTTCGAATTGTTGATGAACTTGACCGATACCTCGGGATGCGAAAGCGCTATCTTCTCTATCAGTTCATTGATCATCGAGCCCTCGCTCGAGGCTGACTTAAGGAACTTGCGCCTTACCGGCACATTCGCGAACAGGTTCCGCACGATAAATGTGGTTCCTTCGGGGCAGCCGATGCTCTCCATCGCCTGTTCCTCACCGCCCGAGATCAGGTATCTTATGCCCGTCACATCTCCGCGCCTTCGTGTGATCAGCTCAACCTCGGCTACCGCCGCGATGCTTGCGAGCGCCTCACCTCTGAAGCCCAGGCTCATCACATCGGTCAGGTCCGAAGCGTCCTTTATCTTGCTCGTAGCATGCCGCAGGAACGCGTTCCTGATATCGTCTTCTTCTATACCGGAGCCGTTATCGGTTATCCTTATCAGATTGATGCCGCCGCCCGATATCTCGCACGAAACAGCGGTCGCCCCGGCGTCTATCGAGTTCTCGATCAGCTCTTTAACGACCGATGCGGGCCTCTCAATTACCTCGCCCGCAGCAATCTGGTTTATCGTGTTTTTGTCCAGAATATTGATCTGAGCCATTACAGTTTCTCCCCAAACTTAAATCATATCCTTGAGTTCCGCAAGGATATTCAGTGCGTCAACGGGCCTCAGCTCATCGACCTT
>JAFZKM010000222.1 GCA_017553665.1 Lachnospiraceae bacterium | reverse complement strand
CTGCTCCTTCTCTATCCTGAATATCTCGGCGTAGATGTCCTCGAGGCTGACACCATCGGACTCCTTCTTCCGGTCCGCCTTAAAGAAATGTGTCGTGAGCGGATTAAGGATAGCCTTCGTATCGCTGATCGAAAGGATATTCTTCAGGTAATAGATGAACAGAAGGATATAAATGTGGTCCTTCGAGTACTTCTTCTTCTCGGGGGAAGGAAGCAGGCTGTTCTTCGTGTAATTGTTGATCATGGTCTTCGTAAGGAGCTTATCGTCGCTGTAACGCTTCGAAGACTCCAGATACTCGTCCATAAAGGTCGTGACCTGATCCATATAGAGATCGATGTTCGGCACGTCACCGGGCTGAACATAATTGATCTCCTTCATCATCGCGATGAGTGCCTCTATGTAATGGTTTTCGTTAGACATCAGCCTTCGTTATCCTCTTCCTCTTCGTCAAAATCTTCCTCATCGAAGTCATCAACGTAATCGGGGAACATAAATCTGTAAACGCAGTACGCGATGCCGGCTACAGCCGCAACAGCGCCGATGACAGCAAGAGCTACGATCCAGCCGTTAGTCTTCTTCTCGGGCTTCGGCTCTTCCTTATGAAGGATCTCGTTAAGCTTCGTGGTAGCAAGAACGTTCGTAACAACATCGTTCATCTTCTCCAGCGCCGCATCCTTACCGCTCAAAACCTTCTCCAAATTCAACATAGCAATGTCCTCCTGTTTATTCAGGCCCTCTCCCGAACGGGGGAGAACGGGCTGATCATTGAGTTCTTAACAGACAAATTATAGCATAGGGGCATATAAAAGTAAATCACAAGTTTTTCAAAACCACGTCTCGTGGCATGGTGTTCACAGTTTCTCAAGTTTGGCGAACGAAGCCCGCATTTTCCTGCTGCCGTTCGCAAAATCCACGGTCACTTCCCAGTCATTATCACTCTTCTCAAGAGCTGTTACGGTGCCTTCGCCGAACTTCACATGCTTCACTCTGTCGCCCACATCGTACGAAGGCTTCTCTCCCGAGCCCTGCACGCCCTTCGATACCAGTCCGAGCAGATCTGCCATGCTCTTCTTCGGCGTGCTGCCTGTGCTTTTGGTCCTGCTGCCGTACTCGGCTCCTCCGCGGTACGCGCCTTCAAACCCTCCCGAAAAACCGCCTCTGCGGAAACCTCCGTCAAAGCTGCCGCTCTCCTCGCTGTACCTGCGCCGCATGCCCTCGTCCCGGTTCAGCCGCGAATTCAGCTGCGATCCGGTAACCTTCAGCATGCCCTTCGGGATCTCGTGCACAAATCTCGATACTCCGTTGAACTGCAGCTCACCGCGCATCATCCTCTGCTTGCAGTAGGTGAGCGTCAGATGCTCGCGCGCCCTCGTGATGTCGACATAGCAGAGCCTTCGCTCCTCTTCGATCTCCTCCGCGGGATTATCCGCGTTAATCGACATGTATCCCGGGAAAATGCCCTCTTCCATGCCTACCATATATACATTCGGGAACTCAAGTCCCTTCGCGCTGTGAAGCGTCATCAGAAGTACGCGGTTCTCACCCTCTTCGTAACTGTCGATATCCGCGACCAGAGTCACCTCATCAAGAAAGCCCGCCAGAGTGGGCGCCTCGACGCTCTCCTCAAAGCTGTCCTCGTAGTCGGTGATCTTCGTGATCAGTTCGTTAATGTTCTCGATGCGCTCCTGCACCTTCTCCTCATCGTCTTCTTCGCCCAGATAATCGATGTACTGCGTGGCTTCGAGTATCTCGTCAATTATGTCGCGGAGCCTGAATTCACCGTTAAGCTTCGACTTCAGGCCCTCAATGAGTGCCACGAACCTGTCGATCTTCGGGACCGCTCTCTCGATGCCCGGGATGAAAGGCGCCCTGGCCAGTGCGTCATAAAAGGTGCAGGCGTTCTCCTCCGCGTAGGCGTCGAGCCTCTCTATCGTGGCTGCGCCGATACCGCGCTTCGGAACGTTTATTATCCTCTTAACGGCAACAGAATCCGAGCCCCCCGCCATCGTGCGCAGATATGCCAGGATGTCCTTTCTCTCCTTGCGCGGATAGCAGTTCTGCCCGCCGCTGATCCTGTAGGGGATGTTCCTGTATACGAGTTTTTCCTCGAAACTTCTCGTCTGCGCGTTCGTCCTGTAGAGGTTCGCGAAATCCTTATATTCATAAAAGCCCTCGCGCACGGCGGCCGCGATATCGCTCACCACGCCCATGGCTTCTTCATTATCATCGCGGCAGCATCTGAGCTCGACCACGCTGCCTTCATCGTTCTGCGTCCAGAGACGCTTGTCCTTACGGCCGACATTATTCGCGATGATATCGTTCGCGACATCAAGGATGTTCTTCGTCGAACGGTAATTCTCCTCAAGCCTGATCGTCTTCGCGTCGGTGTATGTCTTCTCAAAATCGAGTATATTCCGGATATTCGCGCCGCGGAACTTATAGATCGACTGATCGTCATCTCCGACCACGCAAAGATTCCTCTCGATCTCGCCGTACTCGTTCGTATGCTGCGCGAGCAGACGGATAAGCTCGAACTGCGCCGAGTTCGTGTCCTGATACTCGTCGACGAGAATATATTCGAAACGGCGTCTGTAATACGCGAGCGCTTCCCCGTTCATCCTGAAGAGCTCGATCGTCTTAAAGATCAGATCGTCAAAATCAAGAGCGTTGTTCGCCTTCAGCCTCTTCTGGTACTCCTTATAGCATGTCGCGTAAAGGCGCATGCTTTTGTCGCCGCCGGCCTGCAGCTCAAAATCGTCGGGGCCGATCAGCTCATCCTTCGCCGATGAGATCACGCCGAGCACGGTCTTCTCCTTATGCTTCTTCGGGTCAATGTTCAGCGTCCTGAACACGTCCTTCATCACGCTCTTCTGGTCGTCCGCGTCATAGATCACGAAATCGCGTCCGTAACCGATCGTATCGATGAACCTGCGCAGTATCCGTACGCATGAGGAATGAAAGGTGCTCACCCAGATGCTCTCCGCTCCCGGTCCTACGAGCCTCGCAACGCGCTCCTTCATCTCTCCCGCTGCCTTATTGGTAAACGTAAGCGCGATGATCGAATAGGGCGAAACGCCGCGCTCTGCTATAAGATACGCGATCCTGTGCGTCAGTACGCGCGTCTTCCCCGAGCCCGCGCCGGCCAAAATAAGAAGCGGTCCGTTCCCATAGAGCACCGCTTCCTTCTGCATGTCATTAAGTCCTTCCAACAGTTCGTCCATAAAGCTTTCTCCTTACCTGAAAACATTATAACCGAAAATTTGTTCTATATCAATCACGAAAAAAAGATTTTGAACCGTCTTGACATCTCGTCACGGAAATGTTTACAATATTCTTGGTTGAGATCTTTAAGAACGGTACGGGATACCGGCAAGATTGTATACATTGGATATGTAGGACCACTATATTCATGCGCATATTTTATGCCTTCTGCCGGGACCGTAGCAGGAGGTTTTTTTTATGGAACTGAAGGCACACATACTTGACGAAAATGACATCAGGCGCGCCCTCGTCCGCATTTCTCACGAGATCGTAGAGAGCAACAAAGGTACCGACGGCCTTTGTCTCGTAGGCATTATCAGCAGAGGCAAGCCTCTCGCGGAACTCATTCGCGCGAACATCGAAAAGATCGAAGGCGTGAAGGTTCCCTGCGGAGAGCTTGACATCCGCTTTTACCGCGACGACCTCAGTCTTGAAAATGAAAATCCCACCCTGCGCAAGGCCGAGCTCGGTTTCCCCGTCGAAGGCAAAAGGATCGTTCTCGTGGACGATGTGATCTACACAGGCAGGACAGCAAGGGCAGCGATCGAGGCCGTATTCTCATTCGGCCGTCCCGCATCCATCCAGCTCGCGGTGCTCGTTGACCGCGGTCACAGAGAACTTCCCATCCGCCCCGATTATGTGGGCAAGAACATCCCCACTTCAAGAAGCGAACTCGTCAAAGTCAACATCCCGCCGTTTGACGTCCCGCCCGCAAGAGTCACACTCTACGAGCGCTGACACACCACAACAAAATACCAGGAGGAGAAAAGTTATGAAACTCACTTACACGGTTGAAGACAAGCCGAAATTTTCCCAGCTTATCGTCTTCGCTTTCCAGCAGCTGCTCGCCATCATGGCCGCTACCATCGCGGTTCCCGCTATCATCTCGGGTACCTATGACAGCGTAGGCGAAGTCAGCATGAGCATGGGCGCCGCTCTTTTCGGAGCAGGTGTCGGAACTCTCGTATATGTACTCTTTACTGCAAAGAAGAGCCCCGTATTCCTCGGCTCCTCATTCGCTTTCTTAGGTTCGATGTCGACGGCCTTCGCCGGCGCGATCTCGGTTGCGGCAGGCTTCGCGGGAATCGTTCTCGGCGCTCTGTTCGCAGGACTTGTTTATGTTATCATCGCTCTCATCGTAAAGAGCGCGGGCGTTAACTGGCTCAACAAGCTGATGCCTCCCGTTATCATCGGACCCACCGTTGCGATCATCGGACTTTCACTCGCGGGCAATGCCGTAGGCGATCTCCGCACCGCAAATTCGGGCGGCCACGAGCTCATCGCGATCCTCTGCGGTCTCACCACTCTGATCGTTGTTACCGTCTGCTCGGTATACGGCAAGAAGATGGCCAAGCTCATCCCCTTCATCATCGGTATCTTAGCGGGCTACGCTCTCGCGGCGATCTTCACCGCGATCGGAACACTTGCCGACATCCCCGCTCTTATGATCTGCGACTTCGGCAAGATCACGGCGATCAATTCGGTAGTTTCGGTTCCCGACTTCACATTCATCACGGCATTCAAGGGCTTTGGCGACCTAACCGGCGCTTATATCGGAACAGTTGCGGCTGCGTACGTTCCCGTTGCTTTCGTAGTATTCGCCGAGCACGTTGCCGACCACAAGAACATCTCCTCTATCATAGAAAGAGACCTGCTCGATGAGCCCGGCCTCCACAGAACCCTTCTCGGCGACGGTATCGGTTCGATCGCAGGCGCATTCTTCGGCGGCTGCCCGAACACCACATACGGCGAGTCGATCGCGTGCGTAGCCATCACAGGCAATGCTTCGGTTCTTACGATCGTATGCACCGCATGCCTCGCGATCATCATTTCCTTCATCACCCCGATTGTAGGCTTCCTTTCCTCGATCCCTTCCTGCGTAATGGGCGGCGTTTGCATGTCTCTCTACGGCTTCATCGCGGTATCCGGTCTTAAGATGCTCCAGCCTGTAGACTTAAACGACAACCGCAACCTCTTCACCGCTTCTGTCATCCTGATCGCAGGTATCGGCGGACTTACCCTGAACTTCGGCGCTATCACGATCACTTCGATCGCAACAGCTCTGATCCTCGGAATCATCGTTTACGCGATCCTCGGCGGAATGAAGAAAGAAACTAAGTAATTCACATACATAGACAAATAAATGCCACGGGG
>JAFZKM010000221.1 GCA_017553665.1 Lachnospiraceae bacterium | reverse complement strand
ATGTGGTATCGGTAACTTTTCTTGCAAGAGCGTCATACTCTTCCCATGTCATATCGTTGGTTGGATAAGCAACGCCTGCTCTGTCGAAAATGTCCTTGTTATAGAAGATTACCCAGAAATCGTTACGGAAAGGAAGCTCGTAAAGCTTTCCGTCAACGAGTACCTGATCGGTAGCTCCGGAGAACTTCTTAAGATCGACTTTATCCTTTGCGATATAATCGTCAAGAGCGATTATAGCATTTTTCTGAACAAGTGTCGCGTATCCGGGAACATCCTTGATCGTTACAACGTCAAAGTCAGAACCCGAGCCCGAAAGCTCTGTAGCGAGAACCGTCATGTAATCGGTCGAACCGAGGTCTACCATCTCGATGGTAACGCCCTGATGGGAAGCCTCGTAAGCCTTCTTGATGTCGCCCCAGTACTGGGTTGTGCTCTCATCCCAGATGGCCCACTTTAATGTGATGTTCTGGGCGGTCTTGTCGGATGACGATGAGTTTGAACTTCCGGAATTACTCGTGCTGCTTGAACTGTTCGAGCTGCCCGAATTGCTGCTGTCACCTGTTTCCTTCTTACCGCAGGCGGTAAAAACGGATGCTGCCATAAGAACGCACATCAGCAGCGCAATGATTCTTTTCTTCATAAATAACCTCCTCAAATAAAATATCCTCTCCCTTAACCGATAAGGGTTAGTTACACTTATATTTTATCTGTTTCGCGATATGTGCTGAATGCAATAATTTACATTTATCTGCACTTTCCTCTTGGTTCCGGCATCCTGCGCATACACTTTTTTTAGATAGTATGTCATTTTCTTAGTTGCCTTGTTATCACCGCTCCTTTGGTGTAAAATAATCGCATGAAAAACGATAAACATCCCGCAAAGAGCAAAAACAGAATAATCGTTTTTACGGTCACGGTCCTGACCGTCGTATGCGCGGCGATCATTTTCGTGAGTTATTCCGTATTCCAAAATTACCTTGAGACCAGCCTTATCCGCTCCTCCGAGAGTTCACTGCGCCTGGTTTCCGACAGTATTGATTCCGATCTTGCGAATGTTTACCGTCTCGTTCGCTTCTGCCGCACGAATCCTTCCATCGCGGACTATATCGACAGCAATCCCGAACCCGGCTCGGTCAAGTCCGTCGCTACCTTTGACCGCATTTCCGAAGAATTCGGAAGCAATTCTTCATCATCGTATATCCCCCGCCTCGCCGTGGTCACCGGCGAGCATTTCCTGCAGATCGTAAGCGTAACCTATTCGTCGACCGCAAATCTTTCAAAGGAGCTTCCCTCACAGGAGTTCTTCCAAAGGCTGCTCGACGCCGACGATTACGATTTTTCTTCCGGTTTTATCAAGGATCCCTTTTACAGGAACGGCATACAGATCCTTCCGATCGTCAGGCCCATTACTTACCGCTTCAGCTCAGCCACCGGCGGATGTCTGTTCATAGAACTGTCCCCCGCGCTTTTTACGGACGCTTTCAAGCGCTATCAGACCGAAGAGGACAGCCGTATCTATCTGAACCTTCCCGGACACTGCTACTGCTTTGAGGACGGAACACTCAAAGAGGTAGAGGGCTTCACCGTGCACGGAACTGTGAACAACGCAGCGCTTCTGTCCGACACTCTTGTGCAGAAGGTCACCGATTTCCGCGGTGTGAACACGATACTCGCGACCATCCCCATTGACATGACCGGCTGCAGCATTTCCGTAAACATATCGCTTTCAAGGCTGCATTCACAGCAGCTTTTCATGTGGCTCGGGATATTCTCGGTACTGATCATGATAACGATCGCGGGCGTTATCCTCATGCGGCGCCGCATCGCGAGCGAAAAAGAGAAGAACGACCTCGAGTACAAAATGCTCCAGAGCCAGATAAACCCGCATTTTATCTATAACACGCTTAATTCGATCAAATGGATGGCTACGGTGCAGGGCTCGGAAGGAATAGCCGAGATGACCACTGCCCTGGCGAAGCTCCTGAAGAGCTTATCCAAAGGGACAAGCCTTAAGGTTCCGATCCGCGAGGAGCTCTCTCTGCTGCGCGATTACTGCACGATACAGAGCTACCGCTACGGAGGCACGATCGATGTCAGCATCCGCGTCGACGATCCGGCGATCGAAGACTTCGGAATAATTAAATTCACGCTGCAGCCTCTTGTTGAAAACGCGATCTTTCACGGCATCGAGCCTAAGGGTTCAGGACATATCGATGTGCATCTCCGTTTTGAAAATGATCTGATACGGATAGATGTGACCGACGACGGAGTCGGAATGTCACCCGAAAAGCCCGAAACCATACTGAAAAACGGAAGTGAGACCAAATCCGAATTCTTCAGGGAGCTCGGAGTCTATAATGTCAACCGCCGTCTTCAGTTTGAATACGGAGAGCAGGCAGGCATTACCATTACAAGCAAAGAGGGCGAAGGAACCACCATGACGGTGCGGATCCCCGCCGGGAAATAGGAGTGTCAAAGATGTATAAGCTTCTTATCGTGGACGATGAGCCTCTCGTACAGGTCGGAGTCCGTTCGATGCTGAACTGGAACAAGCTTGATATCGAGGTGATCGGTACCGCCGCAAACGGACGCATCGCGCTCGACATCATCGAGGAAAAGCATCCGGACATAGTTGTTACCGATATCAAAATGCCCGTCATCGACGGGCTTGAACTTGTGCGCCTCTGCCGCGAGCGTTACGGCGAACGCGATCCGCATTTCATCTTCCTGACCAGCTATGAGGAGTTCCAGCTTGCGCGTCAGGCGATCGTTTACGGCGTATCGGACTATCTTGTAAAGCTCGAGCTCTCTCCCGCCCTGCTCGAAGAGGCCGTTATGCGCGTGATCGAGGATATACGCAAGATCAGGGCCATGCAGACGGGCGAGCAGACTCTCGCTGCGCCTCTGCGTGAAAAATTCTTTATCAGGCTTCTGAACAACCTCTTTGAGACAAGCGATCAGTTCATCCTTGAAAGCAAAGAGCTGGGGCTTTCATTTGACTCCACCGCATATACCTGCTGTGCCGGAACGCTCAGTTCTCCCGACGCGGACACCATGCCTTATGACCGCCAGCTCTCCGTGTACAGCTCCGCGCTCAGCATGATAGGCGAGCTTTCCGAGAAATATATGCCCGCATACTGTGTCGCGCTGGACATGCGGCATTTTGCTCTCATATTCTGCGGTGACGCCGACAGCGGCAGGCTTTACGGAATACTCTCCTCGATCGGTGAGACCGTATTCAAGTATTATAAAGTCGGTTTTACCTGCGGCATCGGCACCCGTGAGGCAGCGCCTCTGTCCATCGGCGAATCCTACCGCAGCGCGAGAATGGCTCTTGTTCAGGCTGACAACGGGACTCCCATTGTCAGCTTTGACGGTCTTTCTGCGGATTCACTCGCGCACAGCTCGTTCAATATGAGTATCTTCAAGAATTCGCTGACTAAGGCCTTTGAAGAATACGATTCCGGTGAGCTCAGAAAGCTCATTTCCGGCCTCTGCTCCCTGTTCTCCGAGCATCCCGGCGGATATGTGCAGGCACTCGACGCCGCTTCAAACATCCTTTACCTCGCGATATCTTTGATCCCCGACGCCGAAGAACTGCTCTCAGGCATCTTCGCGGACAGCCCGGACGGATACCGTTCGCTCTATCACCGGAAGAATGTGGAACAGATCGTCAGCTGGCTCTCACAGTTCGGCGACGGCATATGCGCGGTCTTTGACGAGCGCAGGAACGACCATAAGAATCATATCGTGAGCAATGTTAAAAAATACATTTCCGAGCACATACGCGAACGTCTCGTTCTCGACAAGGTCGCGGCGGCTTTCGGTATCAGTCCCAATTATCTGAGCCAGCTCTTCGGCAAATACAGCGACTTAGGGTTCTCGGAATATGTCAATTCATGCAAGATCCGCGAAAGCAAGGAGCTCCTCTCCACGGGCCGCTACAAGGTCTACGAGGTCGCAGACATGCTCGGCTACGAAAGCGCCTTTTATTTCAGCAAGGTATTTAAAAAGGTCGAAGGCATCGCTCCGACCGAGTATCTTGACCGTCCTCACTGAAAAAGCCTGCGCCGCCGGGGCACAGGCCAATGATTCAGTTCAGCTGCTTTTTGATCTCATTTACCATTTCGGTAATATTCAGAGGCTTCGCGATGTGTCCGTTCATCCCCGCTTCTTCCGCCGCTTTTATGTCTGATTCGAAAGCGTTCGCGGTAAGCGCGATTATCGGCAGCGAAGCTTTTTTCTCATCTTCTAGGCTCCTGATCTTCGCGGTAGCCTCATAGCCGTTCATCTCGGGCATCTGAATATCCATCAGGATGATGTCAAACGCGCCGGGATCAGACCGGGTTACCGCATCCAGGGCTTCTCTGCCGTTGCCTGCGGTCTCGACTTCAAATCCGAGCTTTAGCAGTATCTTCTTCGCCATCTCCCGGTTGATCTCCATATCGTCGACGAGAAGCACCCTGCGTCCCTTAAACGGCGCTTCGGACAGTGCCGAACCCGCTTTTGCCGCATCCGTGGAAGAACTCTGCGCTGCGCTCCCGGCTTCGGACTCATCGACAACTTTGAATGCCGCCTCTATCGTAAACTCCGTTCCCGCGTTCTTCTTTGAATCTACGGTGATATTGCCGCCCATCATATCGATAATACCCTTTGTTATCGACATTCCGAGACCGGTTCCCTCTATGCTGCTGACTGCGGAATTGCTCTCTCTTTCAAATGCGTCAAACACATGCTTCGCGAATTCTTCCGACATTCCGATGCCGTTGTCTTTTACTTTTATGACATAATCAGCCTTGTTTTCGGGATCAGGCAGCCCTTCCTGCTCGACGGAAACGCTCACGCGCCCGTTTCCCGGAGTAAACTTATACGCGTTGCCTATAAGGTTCAGCAGCACCCGGTTCATCCTTGCCTTGTCGCAAAGTACAAAACGGTCCTTAACATCCGCTTCCACGGTAAAAGCTATATGCTTCGCTTCCATCTGCTGCCTGAATATGTCTCCTGCATCGAGGATAAGTTTTCTGATATCTGTCACGCTCTCGTTCAGCTTCCGCTTTCCCGCCTCGATACTGCTCATCTCGAGAATGTCATTGATCAGTTCGAGCAAATGATTGCCGGAAGCATCTATCTTCCCAAGGTATTCTTTTACCTCGTCAAAACTTGCTCCGGGATCCCTCGCGAGCGCGGTATATCCGATTATCGCGTTCATGGGCGTGCGGATATCGTGCGACATGTTCGAAAGGAACATTGACTTCGCCTTATTTCGCTCTTCCGCCTGTATCCTGAGAACGTTCGATTCCATGGTCCTCTTGCGCATGATCGTAAATATGCTGTACATGATCACCAACGCGGAAACTATCAGCACGGCCTCAACCAGCGTATACCGCTCGATCGCAGTGCGCGCGGCGGGAGTGGTCAGATCGTCATGCGTCATCACGCTTTGCTGGAACCAGATCAGCGATGTAAAAAGTATCAGGAACAGCATCAGCATCCACATGATCATCGAATGCCCGAAGCGGTTCTGCTTATCCCTCCTGAACATAAGCCAGTAAAATATCAGTCCGAGCATACTCCAACCCACGAGCAGGATGTAAGATTTGGTGGACAGCGAATTCTCCATGAACGGATTCGGTATGATCGGGAAAACGAAAAACAGCACCGACACTAAGATGCCGAAGATTCCAAGGCATTTATATTTGATGCTTCCGTTCTTCCGCGCCGAAATGAAAGTGCAGATAGAGACATAGCAATAAACTATCGACACGCTGATCGTAGTAATGTCGATGATCCAGCTGATCGTAACGCGGCCGAGTAAAGGTATGATCATCGAGATCACCATTACGGCCTTTACCGCGGCGTAATGGATGCCGTATTTATTCTTTTTCGTAAATACCTCGGGCAGAAGCCCGTCTTCAGCCATCGAAGAAAGCAGATTCGCGAGGATCCTGTAATAGCCGATCAGGCTTGTGGACAGAGCCGCGAACATCGCCACGATAAGTATGAAAATACCGGTCTTCCCGAGCGTCGCGGTAACGCTGTAATAAACGGGGAAGCGCTGGATAACGGCGCCGCCCGTACCTCCGCCGATATAATCCACCCATGACGCATACTCTTCGGGTATCGATACCAGCGATACACCCGACATAAGTATATATATCAGAGCCGCGCTGATCAGGGAAGCCGCCATGATCCCGAAATACTTTTTGGGCTTTACTTCCGACACGCCGCTCGCATGGCTGATGCCCTCAAAGCCTACATACGCCCAGGGCGCGAAAATAATGATATTGAGGATCTGGAGTACCGGCGTAAAAGAAGTATCTGCGAATGCCGGCGCGTAATTGTCGATGCTCTTCGCGGAACCCAGACCTCCGAAGAACAGTATCGCCGCGGCGACGAGTACAAACGCGGACAATACGATATATACCACACGTCCGCCCCTGTGGTCCCTTACCGCGATGAACGCGAACAGGGCAAGCAGGACGATCGTGATCAGTATCTCGCTCAGATATACGTCATATCCTGCCACGGTATAATGGAACCCCCACTGAATATAGGGCGCAGCAAGGTATCTGCCGATAAGTATGAATGCCGTGGAATTCGCCCAGAGGATAGACATATAGGCCAGGATCAGCGCCCAGGACGCAAGGAAAGCATGGTCAAATCCCAGCATCTCTCTAGTAAACGCGTACGCTCCGCCGCTGTGGGGATATTGCACGAGCATGTGCCTGAAGCACGCCGCGATCGCGATCATGATCACTCCGCCCAAAGCAAAGTCTATTATGGTTCCTATAGGGCCGGCAAGCGGAAAGAACGTCGATCCGGGCATTACAAAAGCTCCCCATCCGACAGCAAGTCCCAATGAAAGGGCCCAAAGGTAGAATGTGTCGACGCGGGAGCCGTTATTAATTTTCTCACTATTTTTCATACTCATATTATTATGATCTGATGGTCCAGATGAAAGCTGACAACGGATTTACACTATCATTTTACACACACAAAACCGAAATGACAACTTTTTTACATCGAAATACGGAAGATAATCTTGTGAATCGCGCAATTATACCTTATAATCTGCATGTAAGCAAAGCGATCCGGGCCGGACAGCGGCCCGATCACGGATAAAGGCATTGTTTCGGAAAGGAATCCCATGGAAAGAGTGTTAGAGAACAGACTGCGTTTGAAGAAACGCGTTCTTGTGGTAGATGACGAACTCATAAACCGCAGACTCCTTGAAAAAATAATATCCGAAAAATACGAAGTCCTGCAGGCGGCAGACGGAGCGGAAGCCCTTGAGATCATCAAGGCCAACAAAAACACGCTCTCTCTCATCCTCCTCGATCTTCTCATGCCCAGACTGGACGGATATGAGCTGATGGCTATTCTGAAAGCTGACGATACGCTTAACCGCATTCCGGTTATCGTGCTTACCTCCGAGAAGGAAGCCGAAGTCGAAACACTGAACATGGGAGCCGCCGACTTCATCTCAAAACCGTATGATGTTCCGGAGGTCATCCTTGCAAGGATAAACCGCATCATACGCCTTTATGACAGCGTAAATATCTTAAACGCGACCCAGACGGATTCGCTGACCGGTCTCTTTAACAAGGAGTATTTCAGCGAGTATGTCCAGGTCATCGACAAATATTATCCGGACCGTCCCATGGATGCCGTAGCAGTAAATATCAGCCGTTTCCATATCCTGAACGAGATGAACGGAAGAAACTACGGAAACGAGGTCTTAAAGGCCCTTGGCGAAGCGATCAGAAACTGCGTGAGCATCAGGCAGGGCATCGCCTGCAGGAACGCGGCGGACAGATTCTATATGTACGTCACTCACTCGGACGACGCGGAGACTCTCAGACAGTCTCTCGTTGACGGCATATCCGGGCTCGTAAAGGACGCCGATACCAGGATCAACATCGGCATATATCCCAACGCTCATCTGAATCCCGAGCACACCAAGCGTTTTGACTGCGCTCTCCTGGCCTGCAATTCCATACGCTCGGACTACAATACATT
>JAFZKM010000220.1 GCA_017553665.1 Lachnospiraceae bacterium | reverse complement strand
TGTGCCCAGAGTCCTCTCGATAGTCGGCCTTTGCGAAGAACTCAGAGCTTATCCCGACGAGCTCTCCGGCGGGGAGCAGCAGAGTGTCGCGTTGGCGCGCGCGCTTGTGAAAAACCCGGTGATCCTGCTCGCGGACGAGCCCACGGGTAATCTGGACCCCCGCAATTCCTGGGAGATCATGCATCTGCTCGAGGAGATCAACCGCAGGGGAACTACTGTCGTGGTCGTAACGCATAACCGCGAGATAGTCGACGCGATGCAGAAGCGCGTTATCACGCTGAATAAGGGCGTCATTATCGGAGACCAGAAGGGAGGCTATTCCCATGCCAAAAATTAGCACCTTCTTCTACGGTATCGGACAGGGTATCAAGAGTATCTTCCGCAACAGGACATTTTCACTGGCTTCGATCGGCACGATGGCGGCCTGCTTATTCCTGTTCGGAGTCTTTTATATAATGCTCTCAAACGTTGAATTTATAGTAAAGAACGCCGAGACCAATGTCGGCATCACGGTATTCTTTGACGAGGGCATCACCGACGCGCAGATCGAGGACCTGAAGGCGCAGATCATGACGCGCGCCGAGGTTCATACGGTCGAGTATACTTCCGCCGAGCAGGCGTGGGAGAATTATAAGACAACGAAGCTCTCACCCGAGCTCGCGTCTTCGTTCGGAGACGATAACCCGCTCGAGGACAGCGCGTCGTTTACGGTATATCTTAACGATGTCACGATGCAGGATTCGCTCGTAAGGTTCGTAAAGGGCCTTCCGGGAGTACGCAAGTGCAATGACGCCGCGGGCATCGCGGATACACTCTCGGGCTTCAATAAGGTCATCACGATCGGCTCCGCGGTGATCATCACGATACTGCTCTTTGTGGCGGCATTCCTGATCGGCATGACCGTTTCCACCGGTGTTTCGGTACGCCGCGAGGAGATCTCGATCATGAAGCTGATCGGTGCGTCGAACTTCTTTATCAAGATCCCGTTCGTGGTAGAGGGCATTCTGATCGGCATCATCGGAGCCGTGATACCGCTGGTCATCATCAGGCTGGCATATATCAGGATCACGGGCATGCTGGCCGAAAAGTTTTCCACCATGTTCAATATGGTGAGCTTCTTAAATGTTGAAACTGTAATGAAAGTCCTGATCCCCGCGTCGCTGGCGATCGGGATCGGTATCGGATTTATCAGCAGCCGGTTTACATTGCGCAAACAGCTCAGGAAGATCGAGGTCAATTGATGAAGAAGAATCTTTACAGGATCCTGGCAATGCTGATGCTGGCCGTGCTCGTGATATCGCCTGTTTCGGCTGTCATGGGTTCGGATTACGAGAGCAAGCTTGACAAGGTCAAAAAGGATTACGAAAAACAGATAAACGACGCGAAGAACGCCTACGATAAGCAGCTCGAGGATGCCCGCGCCCGAAAGCAGGAGCTGGAGGAATCGAAGAAGCGGTCCGAGGCCCTTCTCGCGGAATACCGGCAGGAAAAGGAGAGCATCGAGGCTTATATCAGCGAGCTGGATCTGCGCCTGAACGAGATCATGCTGACCTTATACGAGCTTCAGGAAAATATCAAGACCACGGAGGAAGACCTGAAAACCGCGGTCGAGGAGCTGACCCGCGCCGAAAAGCAGCGCAACGAGCAGTACGCGACCATGAAGGCCCGCGTAAAATACATTTACGAGAACGGCGAGACTACGTATCTGGACGTTATCCTGAATTCGGGAAGCATTGCCGACATACTGAACCAGCTCGAATACGTTTCGAGCATACAGGCCTATGATAACGCGCTTCTGGAGCGCTACGCGGCGACCTGTGAGATAGTCGAGGAGCGGAAGACGGTGCTTGAGGCCACGCTGGACAATCTCGAGACCATGCAGGAGCAGGAGGAGCTGGAGCAGCAGACGGTGCAGGAACTGTATGACCTGAAGGCAGCCGAGATCGAGAAGCTCTGCGAGCAGATAGGCATCGAGGACGAGCTGCTCTTTACCTATATCGATCAGATATCCGGACAGGAAGAGGAGATCGACAGCATCCTTGACGCGGAAGAAAAGCGAGTGGAGGAGCTCGAGGCAAAGAGAAAGGCGGAAGAGGAAAAACTCAGGGAAGAGGAAGAAAAGCGCAGGCTTGCCGAGCAGCGCGCCGCCGAGCATCAGAAGCAGAACACGACGAATAAGATATACGATCCCGACGCGATCAATTATGTGGTCCTGACCGAGGAGACCGATCCCTACGAGATGATCTGGCCTCTGCCCGGCGATCACAGGACATATTCAAAGTTCGGTCCCAGAAAGGCCCCGACCAAGGGCGCTTCTACCTATCATCAGGGCTGGGACATCGGCGGAGAGTTCGGAGCGCCGATCGTTTCGGTACTTGCGGGTACCGTCATCGCCGCGACCTACAGCTCATCGGCCGGAAATTATGTTAAAGTTGAGCACGAAGACGGTTTTGTGACCGCTTATCTGCATATGTCGAAGATCCTTGTGAGCGTGGGCGACCACGTAAAGCAGGGAACAAAGCTCGGACTCTGCGGATCTACCGGTGTTTCGACCGGACCGCATCTGCATTTCGGCGTCCAGATCAACGGCGTCTATGTGGATCCCAACCCTTATATAGGGCATCTGGAATAATGATCATTGATTGGAGATATTATGAAAAAAGGTCTTTTAAATCTGTTACTCGGATTACTGCTGACACTGTTGGTGGTAGTCGGCTGCTTTTTCTTCTACCATACGGTCTATAAGGGACTGAAGACCGCGAAGATGATCGCGGACGAAACCATTGAGAATGCCGGATCGGCCGCAGCGATCGCGAACAGGGAGCCCCTGGTCGTGGACGCCGGAGACAAATCGGACTTCGATAAGAAGATGGACACGATCCTGCAGTACATGGATTACTACTATAACGGCGAGATCGACATGGACGCGATGTATGACGCGATGCTCCATGCGGCCGTTTCTTCGCTTGGCGATCCCTATTCGGTTTATTATTCGCCCGAGGAGTATTCGGCACTGCTCGAAAGTTCCAGCGGCGTGTACAGCGGTATCGGCGCCACGATCAGCCAGGACATGACCACAAAGGCCATGACCATCGTTACGCCTTTTACCAATTCTCCCGCATATAACGCGGGTCTCTGCTCGGGCGACCAGATCGTTGCGGTCGACGGCGAGAGCGTGATAGGCGAGGACTTAAGCGACGTTGTCACAAAGATAAAGGGCCTTGAGGGCACTACGGTCAATATCACGGTATTGAGAGACGGACAGGAGATATCATTTTCGGTCAAGAGAGCAAGGATCGAGG
>JAFZKM010000219.1 GCA_017553665.1 Lachnospiraceae bacterium | reverse complement strand
CGGCACTGCCTCCGGCGGAGGCATGTCGTACCTCCAATTCTACGACCGGAACGGAAACGACACGCAGACCACCGAGATACTCGGAAGCGTAAAAGGCATGGAGATCCTGTCGGGCTTCCTGACAGTATGGACGGATAAGACGGTCTACCTGCTTAACCAGGGCGGGAACATTATAGGAACAAGCGAATTCGAATCCGCTATCAGCGGAGCATCGTTTATGGATACCAGGACGCTTGCGGTCAATACAGCCGCGGGTATTTTCATTCTCTCGTTCAGCGAGTGAAAGGACAGGTGCTTTTAAATGTCAATCATAATCGACCTCGTTATCGTCGCGTTTATCGTCATCTTTCTGATCGTCGGTATAAAGCGCGGTTTCATGCTGATGCTGCTGCCGCTGCTTTCGATCGTGCTGTCGATAATCCTCGGTTTCGCGCTGAAAGGCACGATCAGGTCACTGCTTAACAAGACGCCGATCGAGGAGAAAATCTCGACCTCGGTGACAAATCTTCTGAGGAAGACGCTTGATGAGAGCATTGAGGAAACTGAGGTAACCGAGGAAGAAGTTTCGCAGGAGCAGGGCGAGAAAGCGGTAAAAGAGACGGGAATTCCTAAATATGTTGCCGACATGGTTAAAAACTGGGCGGCGAAGAATTCGGGCGACGTGTACGGAGAGGGCACGGATACGGCATCGGTGCTCGGGGCAAAGGTGGCGTCGTTTGCGGTTGACCTGATCGCATTCCTGATCATTGCCGTCATAGTGATAATCGTTCTGCTGATCATCAAAGTTATCATCAAGCAGACGCGCGAACTCAGGATCCCCGTGCTCCATCAGCTCGGTTCGGTCGGAGGCGCCATCGCCGGAGTCGCGCTCGCGCTTGTTATCCTGTATGGCATAACGTTCGTCATCGGACTCCTGGCATCATGCGGTCTTCTTACGAATTTCGCGGAGGCGTTCAAAAAATCGCTGCTCGGAGGTTTCCTGTACAATCACAACCTGATCGGCAAACTCGTGGCGCTTGTTAAGGAAAAATTCTGATAAATCCGGATAATTCTGACAAAAGCGGAAATTAAGAAAAAAAGATGTTGACAACGGCTCTGCAAAAGAGTATTATTGTCCGTGCGCTTTTAGCGATGGAGGTGTGACTGGCATGAGAGTAAAGGTTACAATGGCATGCACAGAGTGCAAGCAGCGCAACTATACGACGCTTAAAAATAAGAAAAATGATCCTGATCGTATCGAGATGAGCAAGTACTGCAAGTTCTGCAAGAAGCATACTACTCATAAAGAGACGAAGTGATTTGTGCGCGGTGACTGCCGCGCGAACGGAATGTTAAGGATGGATGTGTGATTATGGCTGCTGACAGCAAAAAGAAGCCCAATATCTTCAAGAGAATAGGCTCGAAGATTACTTCGTTCTTTAAAGGAATAGCATCCGAATTGAAAAAGGTCACCTGGCCCACCAAGCGTCAGGTGCTTGCGAACACTGTCTCTGTGCTTGCGTTCTGCCTGGTGATAGGACTTATCATCTGGCTTTGCGACGCCGGCTTCAAGGCGCTTACGACGCTTATAGAGAGCTGGAGGTAAGCGAGGCGGGCGTTCACGCCCGGCCGTGAGTCAGAGAAGGAGGACAACGTTCATGTTTTTGGAAGATGTGTCCAGCGAACCGCTTTGGTATGTGGTTCACACGTATTCGGGATACGAGAATAAGGTTAAGACCAGTCTGGAACGTGCCATTGAAAACCGTGGCATGAAGGACTATTTCTTTGATATTATCATTCCGATGATCGAAGAAGTGGAGATCCAGGACGGGGAGCAGAAGTCTGCCCTTAAGAAGATATTCCCCGGCTACGTGCTCATCAAGATGATCATGACAGACGATACATGGTACGTTGTCCGTAATATCCGCGGAGTCACAGGCTTCGTCGGATTCGGTAACAAACCTACTCCTCTTACGGAGCAGGAGATCGTAGCCCTGGGCGTTGACGCATCCGTTAAGCCCGTTGTCGATTACGATGTGGGAGATACCGTCCGGATCATTTCGGGCGCCCTCGAGAACTTTACCGGTGTCGTTGAGAGCATCAACACCGATAAGGGTCAGGTTAAGGTGAAGGTATCCATGTTCGGCCGCGAGATCTCGGCCGAGCTCGAATACGCACAGGTACAGCGCGTATTCTGATGAAGGCTATACTCCGCTTCGGCGGGTTGGCATAGATTTTCCTATAAATTTGGGAGGTGGACTTTATGGCAAAGAAGGTAGTTGCATTTGTTAAACTGCAGATCCCTGCAGGTAAAGCGGCACCTACGCCACCGGTTGGACCAGCATTAGGTCAGCATGGCCTTAACATCATGGGCTTTTGCAAAGAGTTTAATGAGAGAACGAAAGCGGACGCGGGACTGATCATTCCC
The DNA here is from genome assembly GCA_017553665.1 of Lachnospiraceae bacterium. Next base: position 220 of record JAFZKM010000219.1, on the reverse strand, counting down.
GTCATCATCACTGTCTACGCAGACAGAACGTTCACGTTCATCACCAAAACTCCTCCGGCGGCAGTGCTTCTTAAGACAGCATGCAAGATCGAGAGCGGATCGGGCAGACCTAACAGAGATAAGGTCGCTACGATCACGAAGGCAGAAGTAATGAAGATCGCGGAGCAGAAGAAGGTTGACATGAATGCGGCATCTGTTGAAGCAGCCGCCAGCATGATCG
>JAFZKM010000218.1 GCA_017553665.1 Lachnospiraceae bacterium | reverse complement strand
CATGACCTTGATAAAGCCGTTCTCACGGATGCCTCCGCCATCGATGAATCGTACCTTCTCGCCCGGCTCCAATGTCACGAGCAGATCGGCCTTAATGTCCTGGCTCACGCGGATCTGCGTCTGCTCGACCACGTCGGCTGCAAGGAAGCTCTCCTCACTGTACGTGATCATGACTCTGTGCGGCTCGTCGTATATCCTGTATGTGATCCCGCAGTTCTCGAGATAAGTGATCTCAATATAAGGCATTCCCTCAGCTCCGAGGATGACCACGGGAGCCTTTGCCTCGGCGGGAACATCATTGACCGTATATGCCTTCTGTCCCGGGGTAAAATGAAATACCTCGGTCGGCGTGGTGTAGATCATCAGATTCTCGTCGGGGATCCAGAAAAACCTGTGGATATACATCGAAGCGACCGTATCCAGGTCAATGTAGGCGGTGTCATACTGCCACAGCGCCGTTTTGTCATAGACCTTCTCGTCAATGATGATCATGGCCTCGCCGTCCGCGACATTATAGAACTGCGGAAGGGGCATCACAACCTCGCTCGGCGCGTGACTCTCTTTTATATTTTTCCATATCGTAAGTCCGAGCGCGGCAAGAGCTCCGATAACAATGACTGCCGCGGCAAGGACGCCTATAAGCTTTATCTTCATAACCGATCATTCCCTGATAAAAATAATAAGCGCAGCCTTCAAAAGACTGCGCTTATTTTAGCATTTTCCATGAGTGTTCGCAAGCATTAAACTACTTTTATCATGCTTGTTTCAAAGGATCCGTCATGAGGATCCGGTGCCGGGAGCACGCCGCTGTTTTTGCGGTATGATATGAGGCAGCATGAGCAATGCCGTTGTGATATATTATCTCCCTTACCGCGATGCGCTCCTGAGTATCCTCAAAAATAATCTGACAGGATTATCTTATTGCTCTTTCGAGTATTTTTTTAGTTTGTTTTCCCGGATTCATCGGGTCCGGTTCAAAGGGGAAAGGCAGCATCCTGACCCCGGCGCCTCTGATGTCCCTCATCAGCCTGTCGTCGGCAGGATTTATAAGCAGCACTGTCCCTTTGTCCGCCCCTCCGTCACCGGAGTTTTCATGTGTTTCAACAGCTGCGGATCCTTTGCAGCTCTCACGTTCTTTTTCGCGCCATGGTGCGGCGCCTGCGACCGCTATCCGGATATCACATTCCGAAAGCACGGCTTCGGCCTTTTTCATGTTGCATCCGAGATCGAAGATCACGGCGTCAAAAGACGTATTCTCCGTGAGCCCCGCGCCATAGGCATATCCTGCGGTGAGGTAAGTGACGCCGTTCAGCCTTACGGGTCCTTTGCCCTCCGCGCCCTCCCGCCTCAAAGCGGGAAGCTTCGCCAGATCGTCGCGGTCACTTCTTTCCGTCAGGCATATCTCCCGGCCGGGAGAATCCGCCAGACAGTTCGCCAGGGCGATGGCGATATGAGTCGTCCCGCAGCGCGGTCCGAGCCCGAAAACGCCTATTTTCACGCCTCCGGCAGGGGGTCTGCGTTCAGCTCGCCCCTTTAAGCTTTTGTCCTCAGTTTCCGTCCTTCTCTGTTTGTTAAGCATTTTAAGCATGGTCTCTGCCGTCGAAACACGCTTCCACGGCTTTTTCTCGCAGCAGCGTCCCGAGATCCTCGCGAACGCGGCTCTGGCCGCTCTGTCCGCGCTGCTGTGCGCCGCCATGAAATCAAGCAGCTTTCCCAGCGCGAATACATCGCTCCCGCAGTCCACCGTCAGTCCGGCTTCCTGCTCGGGCGCCGCGTAACCCCTGCTCATCGAATCGCTGTTCCGGCCCTTGCTGAACCTTACGGCGCTGCCGAGATCGATGAGACGGGCCCTTCCGTCCGAGATGATAACATTTTCGGGTTTGATGTCCAGATGAAGTACCGCAGGCGTCAGGCCATGCAGATATCGGATAATAGAACAGATCTGTGTGATGAAGTCAGAGACTTCTTTTGATGACAACAGCCTGTGAGTACAGAGCCGTGCCAGAGATTTTCCCTCGAAATATTCTTCTACGATGCAAAAATACCCATTCTCTTCAAAAACGTCGTAAACTTCGGGAACATCGGGATGATCGAGATCTTTCAGAATGTCGGCTTCCGCCGTCGCGCCGCCCTCGCGGGCAAGGTCTGCCGGAACGCCTTTAATGATCCTTTTGACACCGAGAGAAATGTGTTCCGCAAGCCATACGGTGCTGTGCGGATGCGAACTCAGTGTTGAGATGATTTTGTATCTGTCTATGTTTGAATCGACTCCTCCTTTCTTCAGAATTTTCCGAAAGGCGGAAACTGTATAAATAATATCATCAATTTACGCACTTCGCAAGTACTCTTTTAATAAATTTACAGAAAATTTTAATATTTTATTGCCCGTCTTTTAAGTTGACTTCCGACCTCAAAGTGGATATACTTTACCTACATTATAACTTATGTTTTTTGTCGTTTGTGCCGATATATATTTAAACAGAGAAAGGGGGGTTTTGCCGTGAAGATAGAAAAGATAAGTGAGAATCAGATCAGATGCACCTTAAACAGCAAGGATCTTTCAGACCGTGAGCTTCGACTGAGCGAACTGGCCTACGGAAGCGACAAAGCCAACGCCCTGTTCCATGATATGATCAGGCAGGCCTCGCAGGAGTGTAATTTTGAGCCCGATGACCAGCCCCTTATGATCGAGGCCATCCCGGTTTCGTCAGACTGCCTTGTGCTCCTAGTGACCAAGTGTCAGGACGCGGATGAGCTCGATACCAGATTTTCGAATTTCACCGCTGCGCCCGCGGGCGAGGAAGAGGATGTATATCCCGCCGAGCCTGAGGATAAGCCCTGCGCGGACGAAATACTCAACTGCTTCGACCACCTCACCGACATTCTCGGCGAGTCGCTTTCGAACAAGCTCCTCGGAGAGCAGAACACCGCGGATAAGAGCATCCGCACCGGTGACGAGCTTCCCGACGGAAAGGCTCCTCTCATCAGGAACCTCAGCAAGACCTACCGCTTCGCTTCGCTCGACGAAGTGATCACCGCGGCGAAGGTCATCAACGGATTCTATCACGGCGAGAACACGCTGTATAAGGATCCTTCGGATAACGCTTATTATCTGGTCGTTAACCTTTCCGAGCATACCGCCGGAGAATTCAATAAGGTCTGCAACATCCTTTCCGAGTACGGAAGGACCTGCAAGATGACCGTGATGGGCATCATCCATTTCGAGGAACACTTCGAGATCATAGTCAGGAACAAGGCTACTCAGGTATTGTCAAAAATGTAAGTAAGATGTGATATACGGCAAAAGGCGGCTCGAACGGGCCGCCTTTCTGTTTGTGCAAGATTAAGTTTCAGTGAGTCTCCAGGTAACGATTGATCTGCTCCATCAGCGCGTCGGGATCAAGTCCGTGTACGGCTGCGGCATCCTCAATGCTCTCCGCCTGTGATGCGGGGCATCCGAGGCAGTGCATTCCTGCGCTCATAAGAATGGGAGCAACGTCGGGACAAAGTCTGAGAAGCTCGCCTATGGTGATGTCTTTTGATACTCTTTCCATTTCATACCTCCGGTAATGCGCATATGCTGGATATGCTTTTGCTTTAGTTCAGATTGATTATACGAACACTCAGGATTTCAGTCAAGTTAATAAATTATAAAAATACTCCCTCAAACCCTTGTTTTTTTCGGATTTTTGTTTTATCATCAATCCGTGACCGGTATTCAGGTATCGTACCGGCCATGCGGTTTTTCCGCAGTATTCCGGTACCGTAATTGAAAGGAGTGATTATTATGGCTTACAAGATCACAGATGCTTGTGTAAGTTGCGGCGCTTGCGCTGACGCATGTCCCGCCGGTGCTATCAAAGAGGGCGCTTCTCAGTACGAAATCGACACAGACGTATGTCTTGAGTGCGGCTCCTGTGCAGCTACCTGCCCCAACGAGGCAATTGTTGAGGAATAATACACAGCTATAAGAATGGGACTCCGTTTTCGGAGACCCGCTTTTTTGATTCTTTGGTCAGATTATAGAATCGCGTAAATTCCAGCT
>JAFZKM010000217.1 GCA_017553665.1 Lachnospiraceae bacterium | reverse complement strand
CGACGCGAAGACCATGCCCGATTACTTCGGAAAGAGATTTCATTCGACTCCTCTTAAAGTTATAGCGGCGATCATCGTATTCATTTTCCTGATCCCTTACACCGCATCGCTTTACAACGGTCTTTCGAGCCTTTTCGGTCTTGTTTTCGATATCCCTTACTGGGCAGTTATCGCGCTCATGGCCGTACTCACAGGTATTTACGTAATCTTCGGCGGATACATGGCTACCGCGATCAACGATTTCATTCAGGGAATCATCATGCTGTTCGGTATCGTTGCTGTTATCGTGGCTGTTATCAAAGATAACGGCGGTCTGCTCGCTGCAGAGCAGTCACTCGCTGCGATCCCTGCGGATGGCTGGAACGCCGGAGGCGCGTTCTCGTCATTCTTCGGACCCGATCCGCTGGCTCTCCTGTTCGTAGTCATCCTCACATCGCTCGGTACCTGGGGACTTCCCCAGATGGTCGGCAAGTTCTACGCGATCAAGAGCGAGAAGGACATCCACAAGGGAACCGTTATCTCGACGATCTTCGCTATCGTAGTTGCCGGCGGCTGCTATTTCCTCGGCGGATTCGGACGTCTGTACGCAGACAAGATCCAGTACAATTCAGCCACAGGAAAGCCCCTGTTTGACACGATCGTTCCTACGATGCTCTCGACACTGCCGTCCGTTATCATCGCGGTAGTTATCGTGCTCGTGCTCGCGGCTTCGATGTCCACTCTTTCGTCGCTGGTTCTGACTTCGAGCTCGACCTTTACGCTTGACGTTATCAAGCCCTCGATGAAGAAGGAAATGACCGAGAAGAAGCAGGTATTCATCATGAGGCTGTTCATCGTGTTCTTCATCCTTGTTTCAGCTGTCATCGCCGTAATCAAGGATTCGTTCCCCGGACTTACATTCATCGCGCAGATGATGGGTGTTTCGTGGGGAGCGCTCGCAGGCGCGTTCCTTGCTCCTTTCCTCTACGGTCTGTACTGGAAGGGCATTACCAAGGCTTCCGTAGCAGTATGCTTCGTATGGGGCTGCGGCATCGCGATCACACAGCTGATCGTAACACTCGGCAAGATCGATGTATCCGGATGGGGCACCTGCCTTGGCTACATCTTCAAGTCCTCGATCAATTCCGGCGTTATCGCCATGGTAGGCGGACTTGTTATCGTTCCCATCGTGAGCCTGTTCACACGCAAGCCTGAGGCTGTCGCGGTTGACGACATGTTCTCGAGCTTCGAAGAGAAGGTTCAGGTTGCGAAGAAGGAAGCACTCGACTGATAGGGCATAAAAACATTCCTCACAAAATATAATACAAAGGGACTGTCGTGTTTAAAAACATGGCAGTCCTTTTGCATGACGGATATTTGTATTACCGCTTGCGGATCAGTTTATTATGTGATATAAAGAACTCAAGCAGAAGGAACATTTTCTATTCGTTGCGCATCTGGCGCTTTCAAATCTAATTTGCGAATCGTTTTGAGTGAAACATCTTTCACATTCTCCTGCTTAAATCACAACTATTGCGACTATATTTAGTTGCGCCAACAGAATAATTATGCTACAATTTTGAGGAGGAAAAAGCGTTGAGTAAGAAAGATAAGCTCATAGCAAGATTAAAACGCATCCCCAAAAAGAGCTCAAAGAGTACCAGGTAAGGCAGCTGATAGCATTTCTTGAATCGGAGGGCCTGATATGAAAAACACTATGGAATATAAGAATTATATCGGCAGCGTTGAGTTCTCTGAGGCTGACGGAGTCTTTTTTGGGAAGGTTCAGGGCATTCGCTCGCTTATATCCTATGAAGGAACGAATGCATCTGAATTGATAAATGATTTTCATGCTGCAGTAGACGATTATCTTTCCGTGTGCGCGAAAGAGGGGCGCAAACCAGAGGTCGCTTATAAAGGCAGTTTTAATGTCAGACTCGGCGAAGATCTGCATAAAAGAGCTGCCATTTATGCTATTGCGCATCAGCAGACTCTTAACAGCTTTGTGGAAGAAGCTGTTCGAGAGAAATTGAGTTATGCACAATGAACACCGGCAGCTCTTTTATAGTTTACTTTCATTTATTCTCCGGGTTGAATATCAATGATCACATACTCCGAATGCGTTCCTGTCTTAAAAGGGACTGCCCAGCCGGAAATACCGGAAGTTACAATAAATGCTGTGCCATAACGCTGCTCAAGTCCGTAGAGTTTGTCATTTGACTTCAGGATCAGACCGACGAGACCGGCCGGGAACATGTGGCCTCCGTGAGTGTGGCCGGAGAGTACGAGATCCGCGCTGGCAGCTGCTTCGGCATCGTAATCGTTGGGCTGGTGATCGAGCATGATGGAGAATTTATCACGGTCCACGTCCAGCATTACATCCGAAGCGGATGCTCTCCATTTTGTCGAGCGGTCCCTGCGCCCGATCAGTACGTAATCATCACCGATCATTACCGCTTCGTCCTCGAGGATCGTTACACCATTCGAGGTCAGCATTTTCCTCAGATCAAGCTCTGAAAAGTCTCGCAGCCGGTAATAACCCGTATCGTGATTTCCGAACACATAATATACTCCGTACTTTGTATCCAGCGCTCCGAGGGATTCACAGGCCCTTTCCGTATCGACCCTGTTAGAATCGTCATCGACAAAATCGCCGACGATCACTATGATATCGGGCTCAGCTGCCTGAATCTTCTTCATTTCTTCAGCGAAAGCTTCGCCGTCCAGCGTGATCCCGAGGTGCGCATCCGCGATGAGGGCAACGCGCAGCGGCTCATCGACCTTATCCGATACGATCGTATAATCCGTTTCCCATACATGATGCGCGGCGATCCATGCGCCTGTCATATAAATTGCGGTAATGATCAATGCCGCAACGCCCGGGATATAGCGTTCCGGCTTTTTGCTGCGGCGCTTGGACACGATCGCTGCGACAATATCGCAGATGATCCATATAATGGCCAGATGCAGCAATACGACCACCACGGCATAGACATTTATCAGGCCGAACAGGAAAAACAGGGCGACCATAGCGATCGCGCACAGCCACGAAAGCAGTTTGTGCTTTTCGGCGAGCTTCCGCATGAAACTGAATTTCCTGAAGCGTGTTACGAGATATACGAGCGATACCAGCCCCATCAGGGCCAGCAGCGACAAAACTATTATCCAAAAGCTCATAACGAGTTGTTCCTTCCTGTTTGAGTGCTTATTATGCTAGCATTGCGGCCTGTAAAAGACAAGCGTGATAATATAGTCTTTTTCTAATTTTTTTATAAAAATATAAGGCTGTTGCTTATAGACACACAGGCGTGTTCGGGTATATCATGGTTACACGAGACTAACCGTGAAACGGTTTATTTATGGAGGAAGACGGATACTATGGCAAAAGAATTACCGAAAAGAAGTGAAGTAAAAGTAGAAGATACCTGGAAAGTCGAAGATATTTACCCGACTCTCGCGGACTGGGAGGCAGATCTCGCGAAGTCGGAGAAGCTTGCGGAAGAGCTCGCGGGCTATGAGGGAAAGCTGAACACCGCAGAGAATGTATATGCTGCGGCGAAGCTTGAGGAAGAGATCGATTACATCGCGAACAGGATATTCGGATACGCTGCGAGAGTATCGGATGTGGACACAGGCAATGCCGAGAACCAGAAGCTGATCATGACCGCGAGGACAAAATATGTGCAGATATCGGAAAAGCTGTCGTTCATCGACCCTGAGCTGCTGAGCCTGCCCGATGGTTCGATCGACAAGTTCTGCGCGGAGAAGCCCGAGCTTGAATATTACAGAAGGGCCCTGAACGAGAAGCTGCGCTTTAAGGCGCATATGCTGAGCCCCGAGATGGAGAAGCTCCTGGCTTCCGCGGGCGAGGTCATGAGTACCCCTTCGAATACATTCTCGATGTTCAACAACGCGGACCTTGTATTCCCCGAGATCACGGATGAGAACGGCGAGAAGGTAAGACTCACGCACGGCAGGTACATTCCTTTCCTTGAGAGTCAGGACAGACGCGTGCGCAAGGAAGCCTTCAAGGCCATGTATGATACATACGCAAGCTTTAAGAACACTCTGGCAGCGACCTACAGCGGCCAGGTTAAGGCACATATCTTCTCGGCAAGAGCGCGCAAATACGATTCATGCCTTGAGGCCGCGGTTGACCGCAACAACGTGCCCAAGGAGGTATATCTCAACCTGATCGAGGCTGTTCATCAGAACATGGACAAGATGTACAGATACGTGCGTCTGCGCAAGAAACTGCTTGGCGTTGACGAGCTGCATATGTACGATAAT
>JAFZKM010000216.1 GCA_017553665.1 Lachnospiraceae bacterium | reverse complement strand
TCGGCAAAGGAAGGATCGTCAAACATGCGGGTGCACATGCACAGAGCGGACGCGATCGCCCAGCGATGGTTCGGAGTATGGAAACCGCCGTGCTTCATAGCTTCGGCGGCATTATGGATAATGGGTTCCATGATGCCGATGAGACGCGCGATATCAGGCTCAGACGAATGATCCCTGCGAAGAAGGCAGAAGACCGGGATCATGCGCTTGATGCAGAAGGCGGTGTCGGGAGCCGAATGGAAATTGCAGTCGTTGAAATCGAAGAAGCCGTCCTCATGCTGGGTCCTTACGATGAAGTCAAGGCCCATGAGGATCCGGTCATACAGCGAGGAAGAGCCTTTCCAGCGGCTCTCGGGAGTCACATACGCGGTGATCAGGAGCGTGGTCTGGTAGATCGCGAACTTCGCCTCGACCAGAGCGAACTGATCGCGGAATCCGCCGTGATAAGGCGAACCGTCATCGAGGACCTGAATGTTCAGCGCATGGTCAACGCGCTCGTCATTTTCCTTTACGACCGTAAGATAATGCTGTCTCATTTCTGCTCCGTTCTGTGCGTCCGCACGTGTGATCAAAGACTTGTGACAATTACCGTTAAGAAAAGATTAGCAATAAAGAGGCATGCAGTCAACGGGGAATTTAACAGGTGTAAAATGCGGACATAGAACAAGGGTACATGCCGCTGATGACATGTACCCCTGTCCTAGATATAGAATAAAAGTAGCTGGCTGAGTAATAACCCCTGAAGGGTATGAGTGAAACGCGGACTTAAAGCGTGCTGTCCTGTTCCTCACCGGAAATACTCCGGTCTTTACGATCGTTCTTGCGGAGGCAGAGCAGAGTGATGACAACCGCGGCCGCGAAACAAAGAACGCCGACCAGTACATATCCGCCCACAGAATCCGAAAGCAGGAAGGAGCCGTATACGGAATGAATATCATCGATGCCGACGATCCCGTTCATGTTTAAGAACGATAATACGAGCATTACCGCGCAAACAGCGGTCGCGACGGCAAGTTCGGTGACTTTCCTGCGCTTATGCTCATGAATGATCACGTCTTTTCTGCGCGATATTTCATTCAATGCGCTATCGGTATCATACTTCATATAAAGCTTCCTCCTTCCCAATTATTCGCATCCCCCGAAATACGTTTTCACCCATTAGTACCCTTTCACGGAGAGATTACTCACCGAAATAAAAATATTTTTATGATTTTTGAGGCTTAGCGGCTGAGTCTTTGTTTTCATTGCTGTCAGCCATGATCCTGCGGCGTCCCGGAATGTAGAGGGCAGCGGCAGCGGCAGCGGGCAGGATGTATCCGATAACGGAGTTGGGACCCGGCTCGGATACAAGAAGATTATACAGGCCGTGCAGCGTTACGGAGAGCGAGAGCGCGCCGAATACTCCTGCCACCGAGAGAACCTGCTGTTTGCGGGCGTCGGTGAGGATGATCACGAGAGCCAGCGCGCAGACCAGATGCAGTACGCCGACCGACATGCCGCGGATCAGTATGTAAGTGAAATCCTCCGAACCCGAAGAGAGCATGTAGCAGCAGTTCTCAAAAGTCGCGAAGCCCAGACCTATGCCTGTTCCGCAGATAAAGAGCCGCCTGTCCTTCGGATAAAAGACGAACATGTAGAAGAGCAGCGGCAGCATCTTCAAGATCTCCTCGACTACGGGAGAGTAATAAATGGAGGCGCTCTGCGAGTCAACTCCAGCTACTTTGCCCAAAAAGGCCGTGATATAAGCGGAAAGCAGACAAACGATCATGCCTGTGATGAAGGCTCCGACGAATCTCCGCGAAGCGCGGTCGATGAAGAACATCGAGATCACCAGCGGTATCTCTATGCAGATGAGGATGTTTTCGGAATAGATCATACAGCTGCCTCCTTTCCGTCCGGAACGGTTCCGGCGCCCTCAAGGGAGGTATAGAGCATATATGATTCCGTAAGCAGGATCATCGCAACGGCGCTGCCCAGCTGCGGGAAGAAATACATGGGCTCGAGGCTCATATACATGGATATCAGCGACCAGGCCATGCAGAGCGCGGACATCGCGACCGCGGCGGATGCATCCTTTGCCGTTTTTGCGCGAATGGTCCTTATGAAGGCGTTGCATATGAGAGATACGAGCATGGAGTACAGGAAAAAGTAGCAGGATGTATCCAAAATGTCGTACAGGGGCTCAGGGATAAAGAACATTATGCATTCGACGAAAACTATCGCGAACGTAAATGCCGCGAAGAACAGCCACTCGACTCTTCTGAAGGCGCGCGAAAGCCTGACGGAACGCACTACCTGGCAGCAGAAATATGCGAACGGTATGCCGGTAATGATATCTTTTGCCCATTCTCCGCTCCAGCCTATCCAGAGTCCGATGGAGATAACGGCGTAGATCAAGGTGAGTGTAAATTCGAGCCGTGTGTTCTGTTTGCAGTCTTTAAAGACAAAGGCGAGCGCGGACGCGAAGAGAAGGAAAAAACCGATCTCGCTCACTTCGTTCGCGCCGAAGGGGAAACGGTAGTCCGAGAACATAAGCCCGTGTACCAGCCAGTATAAGTCATTGAAAAAAAGGCACATGATGCCGTAGGCGAGATACAGGATACCCACCTTGGCGTGGATCTTTGTGAGAAATCTGAGTATCCTGAAGATCAGATATCCGAGCACCAGGATCTGGAACACATCCATGGCTGCCCGCAGCGTTTCATTATTCATGCTTCTTTTCCTCTTTCAGTTCGCGCAGACGTACGCAAAGGAGCGTAACAAGGATGCCAAAGGCAAAAGCCAGCGCGCCGAGTATTATGTATCCGACAACCGGTGAACAGTTAAAAAACAAATAGCACATTTCGGATCCTTTCACGGGGATGCCCGTTATCCTTCATAACCCATTTCCATGAGCCTGTTTTTTAGAGCTTCTTTTCCGCGCGCGATCAGATTGTAGACCTGCTTGCGGTTCTTTTTGAGAACGTTCGCGACTTCATCCGCGGACATTTCCTCAAAATAGGTCAGGTACAGCGCCTGCCTGTATTCGGGATTGATCCGGCTCATCGCTTCATAGAGCATTTTGGAACGCTCGTCCTTTAAGAGCTCGGCGTCGGGCTGCCCGGTGTCGGCAGTCAGTTCCTCATCAAGCGGAACAAAGAAGAAACGGTTCCTGCGGAGCTTTTTATATGCGAGATTGCGGCCGATCGCGAAAAGCCAGGTCTTGAAGCTGCTCTTTCCGGAGAACGCGGCCGTTCCCGAAGCGATCACGGCGAAGGCGTCGAGCATCAGCTCTTCGGCGTCCTCCGTGTTATGAACGAAACCGTACAAAAACAGTGTAAGGGGATCGCGGTACCGCTCAAGAAGTGTCTTCAGGTCATCGTTAGCGGCGGTGTCAAGATATCGGCGATAGACAGTCTCATCGGCTTCGCCTTTTACCATACAAACACCTCCCCCAAAACATATTTTGACAGATTGATTGTACTTGAAAAAATATTGAAAATCAACAATTCGGGATTATAATCTTTTATGGGATCTACTGCGCTTTCCGCGCGGATATTTTCCCGGATGATCAAAAAAGGGGACGGAGTAAAAATGGACAACAACACTAAGCAGGTTCAGGCAACGCCGCTCGGCGGAAGAGTATGGTTCAACGCGATCTTCTTCGGATTGATAGGACAGATCGCGTGGATCGTGGAAAACATGTATTTCGCAACCTTCGCGCAGGATGTTTTCGCGAATTCAGGCAGGAGCGACATGTCATACTGGGTTACGACGCTGATGGTAATACTGTCGGCTGTAGCGGCCACCGCGACAACCGTATTCGCCGGGGCATGGTCCGACAAAGCGGGCAAAAGAAAGCCTTTCATCGCGTTCGGTTATATATTCTGGGGCATTACGATCATGCTCTTCGCGCTGCTTCCGATGAAGGTTTCGAGCGGTTCGGTATTCATGGTAGCGGTGCTGATCATTCTGTTTGACTGCATCATGACCTTCGCAGGCTCGACTTCGAACGACGCCGCTTTCAACGCGTGGGTCGCGGACAATACCGACGATACGAACAGGGGAAAGCTGAACGGCATACTCTCGATCCTTCCCGTGATCGCCGTGGTCATCGTGTTCGTGGGACTCGGCGG
>JAFZKM010000215.1 GCA_017553665.1 Lachnospiraceae bacterium | reverse complement strand
TGAAAAATAAACTGGAAGGGAGGATCTGACCATGGACAGGGATATCAGGAAAAATATTGTTGACGAAAGCGGCAAAAACTCCGACAATATAGTTGATATCGAGGCTTTTGCGGCAGAGTACGAAGCCGACGAAGAGTTTGAAAATTTAATAAAGAACGGCCTTGACGAATCATGGGACGATCTGGGACTTTCGGTAAGCGACGATCTGATCGCTCGCACCATGAACGCCATTAAAAACGCCGACGAATCGGCAAAAGCGTTCCCCGCGGAAGATAAACCCGCGCAGGAACCCGCACCCGTTAAGGTAAGGAAGTTCAATTACCGTCGTATCGCCAGGATCGCGGCAGGCATCGCTGCGGCTGCACTGATCGGCATAGTAGGCATCGGAGTACTGAAGAACGGTCTGTTCATGAAGAAGTCCGCGGACGCGACCATGGCGCCCGCCTCAAACGGCAGTTCCATGACCATGAACGCCGAAATGGCAGCATCCGATACGAAAACGAAAGACAGCTCATACAGTAAGAGCGATGCTTCCGCAGCTACCGCGAACAGCGCGGGGGCGAATGACATGTATCCGGCTTTGGAACAGTTCATTGAGGATTCGAAAGAAGCGGATAATGGCGGTGATTTCTCTGTTGATTCGATGCTTTCGGCTTCTGCAGGTTCGTTCTATGAGAACGGAGAAATCGATTCCGTGACAGCGGATGCGTCCGATGATGACATGTGCGCGGCGGAAGGATCCGATCATGAACCAGTTCCCACCGCAGCCATGACAGTCGGAGATAACGCCAAGTTTTCTGATATTACCCAGGACTTTGAAGGCGTGGAAGGCGCGGACGGCGGCAGAGCGGGAGGAAACATTCTCGATATCACTTCATTCGGTTATGCCGATGAAGAGCAGTATAATAAAGTTAAAACATATATCGAGAGTGTCAGGGGAGATCTCCTCGGCACCGGGACAGATTCCGATTATCTAGACTCCGAACACGATATTCTCTATCAGGCATCCTGGCCGGAAACGGAGGGGGATTCGGTCGGACTGGTCACTGTCTGCGACATCTATCAGGACCGTATGGTATTTCTGGAGTTTTCCATGCTTGGCCATTTGGAACCGTCGCATGAGGTCGAGGAATATGCCCTGGAGGACGGAGAAGCCGTTGCGAATGAACTGAGGCGGCTGCTCGGCGACGAGGAATAAGGAAGCACAGACCTTTATTGACAATTTAAAACAGGCACAGGAGATCCTGATCGCCCGGCACTCGGAACGGAGAGTTTATGTCGGAAACGATCAGGATCACTTATTTATCTGACGAAATAGAGCATCTGCGGTATATTGACGGCAAATCGGACTGGATCGATCTGAGGTCCGCCGAGCATGTCGTGCTGAAAAAAGGCGATTTTAAGCTTATCAGCCTGGGCGTGAGCATGAGTCTCCCCGACGGATATGAGGCGATCGTAGTGCCGAGAAGCTCCACATATAAGAATTTCGGGATCATTCAGGCAAACAGCTGCGGGGTGATCGATGAGAGTTACGGGAAGTACAGCAGCGAAGATGTCTGGCGCATGCCGGTCATAGCGATGCGTGACACCGAGATCAACGTGAACGACAGGATCTGCCAGTTCAGGATACAGAAGCATCAGCCGCAGATAATCTTCGAGGAAGCCGGAAAAGGCGAGATGAACGGCGAGGCCCGCGGCGGATTCGGGATCACCGGGAAACAATAGATCACAGGCCCGGTGAATAAGGGCAGCAATACGAACGGAGCATATATATGGAATCATTGAGAGAATTATACAAAATAGGGCACGGCCCCTCGAGTTCGCATACGATGGGACCTTCGAAGGCTTCAAGGCTATTCCTGAAGGAATTCCCCGACGCGGACGAGTATAAGGTCTATCTCTACGGATCGCTCGCGAAGACAGGTAAGGGACACATGACCGATGTCATCATCAAGAAGGAATTCGAAGGGCATGACATTGAGGTCATCTTTGATCCGCTGAAGCGCGGACTTCCGCACGCGAACACGATGGAAATGTTCGCGTTCAAGGAAGGCGACCAGATCGGTTACTGGCGCGTATACAGCATCGGCGGCGGAGAGATATCCGTCGAAGGTCACGGCGGGATAAAGCCCCCCGATATCTATAAGCTCAATACTTTCGCGGATATAAAGAAGTATTGCTACGACAAGGATATCAGGCTCTGGCAGTATGTTCAGGAGGTCGAGGGACCCGAGATCTGGGACTATCTCGAGGAAGTCTGGACCACGATGAGACACGCGATCACCGAAGGCCTGAGGGCTGAGGGCGTGCTGCCGGGAGGCCTCGGACTTCAGCGCAAGGCGAAGACTCTTTACGGGCGCAACCATATGGATGAATCCTCGGCGACGAGGGAAAACCGCGTGGTCTGCTCCTACGCTTTCGCGGTGAGCGAGCAGAATGCGAGCCTCGGAGAGATCGTTACGGCACCCACCTGCGGTTCCTGCGGAATTGTTCCCGCGGTGCTCCGCTTTATCCAGGAACGTAAGGATTTCACAGACAGAGAGATACTTCACGCGCTTGCCACAGGCGGCATCGTGGGCAATCTCATAAAGCACAACGCTTCAATCAGCGGCGCGGAATGCGGCTGTCAGGCAGAGGTCGGATCGGCCTGTTCCATGGCCGCGGCTGCCGCGGCAGAGGCGTACGGAATGGATATGGACCAGATCGAGTACGCGGCCGAGATCGCGATGGAACATCATCTCGGACTCACCTGCGACCCTATCGCGGGCCTGGTCCAGATCCCCTGCATCGAGCGCAACGCGGTGGCTGCGATGCGTGCGATCAATGCCGTAAGACTCGCGAATTTCCTAAGTGATTCGCGTAAAATATCGCTCGACATGGTTATTAAGACGATGTATAATACGGGGCGAGATATGGGAAAGAACTACCGTGAAACTTCGGAGGGCGGCCTTGCGGTGACATACACCGATGAACATTCGATGGACGACGCAGCCGGCGAAGCGGCGGAGAACAATGTAAGAAAAGGAGACGAGTAAAGATGATCAGATTAGGAATCCTCGGCTACGGCAATCTCGGACGCGGCATTGAGTGCGCGGTTAAGCATAACGCCGATATGAAGCTTGTGGCTGTATTTACCAGAAGAAATCCGGCGGATGTTAAGATCAGGACCGAAGGCGCGGCTGTGTACAGCGCGAACGATCTTGCGGCACATAAGGACGACATAGACGTGCTCATCCTCTGCGGCGGCAGCGCGACGGACCTGCCCGAACAGACCCCCGCGGCAGTAAAGCTTTTCAATGTTGTGGACAGTTTCGATACACACGCGAGGATCCCCGAGCATTTTGAAAATGTGGATAAAGCGGCGAAGGAAAGCGGACACATCGGCATCATTTCCTGCGGATGGGATCCCGGAATGTTTTCGCTCGCCCGTCTCTACGGCAATGTGATCCTTCCCGAGGGCAAGGATTACACCTTCTGGGGCAAGGGCGTAAGCCAGGGCCATTCGGACGCGATCAGACGCATCAAGGGCGTTGTGGACGCCAGACAGTATACCATTCCCGTTCCCGCGGCTCTCGAGGCTGTAAGGAGCGGTGAGTGCCCCGACCTGACCACCAGACAGAAGCATACGAGAGAGTGCTTTGTTGTGGCTGAGGAAGGCGCGGATCTCGCGAGGATCGAGAACGAGATCAAGACCATGCCCAACTATTTCTCGGATTACGATACGACAGTACATTTCATCAGCATGGAAGAGCTCAAGCGCGATCACGCGGGCCTGCCTCACGGCGGCATCGTTATCCGCAGCGGCGTTTCGGGCTGGAACAATGAAAATAAGCACACGATCGAGTACAGCTTAAAGCTCGATTCGAACCCCGAGTTCACCACGCAGGTACTCGTGGCGTTCGCGAGAGCGGCATACCGCCTGAACAAAGACGGTGTCTGCGGCTGCAAGACCGTGCTTGATATTCCCCCGATCATGCTCAGTGCCATGGATCCTGCGGAGATCCGTGCACACATGGTATAAATAGTCCTTGACACACGGACATTTTGTGTTATTATATATCCAACACGATGACGGGAAGAGTAGTGTGAATACAGTCTCAGAGAGGTCCGCACACGGTGCGAGCGGACCGGCGAAGGTTCACATGAAGACCACCCCTGAGTGGCCTGCAAACAGGTCCGGTGACTACGTTAAAGTCTTAATGAAGATGGGTATTTACCAATAAGGGTGGAACCGCGGATATTATTGTTTATTCGTCCCTTTCAAAGAGAGATCTTTGGAAGGGACTTTTTTTGCGTTAAAGCGAGCGCACGCGATACCGGGCGAGCTTGCCCGCGAGGTGTCCCTGTTTAACAGAAAAAGGAGGCAAACAGCATGGTGAACATTGTTCAACCCCGTACGCTCTCGGGCTTTATGGAACTTCTGCCCGACGAGCAGATCATGTTCGAGAGAGTGAAAGCGAAACTCGAGCAGACATTCGGCTCATACGGCCTCTTCCCGCTCGATACACCGGTGCTCGAATACAGCGAGATACTTCTTGCGAAGGCCGGAGGCGAGACAGAGAAGCAGATATACAGATTTGAGAAGGGCGACACCGACCTTACCATGAGATTCGACCTGACCGTTCCGCTCGCGAAATACGTAGCGAAGAACCAGGGCGTGCTCACCTTCCCCTTCAAGCGCTACCAGATCGGCAAATCCTACCGCGGCGAGCGTGCGCAGAAGGGCAGGTTCAGGGAGTTCTATCAGGCGGACATTGACATCATCGGTGACGGATCCTTAAGCATTGTAAATGACGCGGAGATCCCGAGCATCATTTACAACACCTTCAACGCGCTCGGCGTCGATGATTTCACCATCAGGATCAACAACCGCAAGGTGCTGAACGGCCTGTTCGCGAAATACGAGCTTAAGGCCGATCCCGCTGAGGTACTGAGGATCATCGATAAATTCGACAAGATCGGCTTTGACAATGTAAAGGCTGAGCTTACAGAGCTCGGAGTCGAAGAAAATGTTGCGGCAGAACTGCTCGGACTCCTGACCTTTAAGGGCACCAAGACCGAGACCCTCGATAAGCTCAAGGCGCTGCTTTCGGACGATACCTCGCCCGAAGCGAAGGACGCGATCCTCAGGACCGGCGTTGAGGAGCTGGAGCAGGTGGTAAAGTACATTGCGGACTTCGGCGTTCCGGACAGATATTTCGCGATCGACCTGACCATCGCGAGAGGCCTTGATTACTATACCGGCACAGTTTACGAGACCACGATCACCAAGCATCCCGAGATCGGAAGCGTGTGCTCGGGCGGAAGATATGACAATCTCGCGGGCTACTACACTACAAAGCAGCTGCCCGGCGTCGGAATGTCGATCGGTCTGACCAGACTGTTCTACATCCTGAACGAGAGCAAATACCTGAACGACAAGCTTAAGAGCCCCGCGGACGTGCTCGTTATCCCGATGACCGAGGATATGGGCAAGGCGGTCGAGATCTCGGCAGGCCTGAGGAGCGCGGGAATCCGCACCCAGGTTTATCTTGAGCAGAAGAAGTTCAAGGCCAAGATCGGCTACGCGGACAAGCTCGGAATCCCGTTCTGCATCTTCCTCGGCGAGGATGAGATCGCGGCGGGCAAGGTTTCATTAAAGAACATGATCGACGGCAATCAGGTAACCTGCAGCCTTGAGGAGGCTAAAGCGGCCATAATCGCTTATCTGGAGCCCCTCGGCAAGGAAAAGCCCGTTGATCTTAAAGCATAAAGCAAAGAAATTTTGAAGGAGGCATCTGATCATGATAATCACGTTAAAAGACGGATCTAAAAAAGAATATTCAAGCCCCATGTCCATCATTGACATCGCGAAGGATCTGAGCGAGGGACTTGCAAGAGTAGCTTGTGTAGGTGAGGTAGACGGAGAAGTTAAGGATCTCCGTACCGTTATTGATAAGGACTGCACGCTGAACATCCTTACATTTGACAGCGACGCCGGCAAAAAGGCATACCGCCATACTGCTTCGCACGTTATGGCTGAGGCCGTTAAGCGCCTTTACCCCAACGCGAAGGTAGCCATCGGACCCGCTATCGATGAAGGCTTCTATTATGATTTCGATACACCTCCCTTCTCGAGAGAGGATCTCGACAGGATCGAGGAAGAGATCAAGAAGATCATCAAGGAAGGCCATGAGCTTACGAGATTCACGCTTCCCAGAGCAGAGGCGATCAAGTTCATGCAGGAGAAGGACGAACCCTACAAGGTTCAGCTTATCGAAGACCTTCCCGAGGACGCGGAGCTCAGCTTCTATGACCAGGGCGGCTTCGTTGATCTGTGCGCAGGCCCTCATCTGATGAGCACAAAGCCTCTTAAGTACATCAAGCTCATTTCCTCATCGGGCGCTTACTGGAGAGGCGACGAGCACAACAAGATGCTTACGAGAATTTACGCTACGGCGTATACGAAGAAGGAAGACCTCGATGCTTACCTTGCTCATCTTGAGGATATCAAGCTTCGCGACCACAACAGACTCGGCCGTGAGATGAAGCTGTTCACGACGGTTGACGTTATCGGTCAGGGACTTCCGCTCTTCACGCCCAAGGGAACAAAGATGATCCAGATCCTTCAGCGCTGGATCGAGGACCTCGAGGACAATGAGTGGGGCTATGTCCGCACAAGAACACCTCTGATGGCAAAGTCGGATCTGTACAAGATCAGCGGCCATTGGGATCATTATATGGACGGCATGTTCATTCTCAATAAGGAGAGTGAAGGCACAAAGGACGGCAAGGAAGTTATGGCCCTTCGTCCGATGACATGCCCCTTCCAGTACTATGTTTACATGAATGAACAGCGTTCATACCGCGATCTTCCCTACAGAATGAGCGAGACATCGACACTGTTCAGAAACGAGGATTCCGGTGAGATGCACGGACTTACGAGAGTCCGTCAGTTCACGATCACGGAGGGTCACATCATCCTTCGTCCCGACCAGGCCGAGGAAGAACTTACACGCTGCGTTGAGCTCGCGAACTATGTTATGACGACTCTCGGCGTTCAGAATGACGTAACATACCGTCTGTCGAAGTGGGATCCCGAGAATAAGGATAAATACGAGGGCGACGCCGACTACTGGAACAGCACTCAGGATTACCTTCGCAACGTTATGATCAAGAACGGCATCAAGTTCACGGAGGCGGACGGCGAAGCAGCGTTCTACGGACCCAAGATCGATATCCAGGCCAAGAACGTTTACGGCAAGGAAGACACGATGGTTACGATCCAGCTTGACTGCTCGAGCGCAGCGAAGTTCGGAATGTACTACATTGACGCCGACGGCAACAAGGCACAGCCCTGGATCATCCACAGAACATCGATGGGATGCTTCGAGCGTACTCTTGCATGGCTCATTGAGCATTACGCAGGACAGTTCCCGACATGGATGTGCGCAGAGCAGGTACGTGTACTTCCGATCTCCGACAAGTTCGAAGACTATGCGAACGAAGTTGCGAAGAAGCTTAAGGCAGCAGGCATCCGCAGCACTGTAGACGCGCGTTCCGAGAAGATCGGATTCAAGATCCGCGAGGCAAGACTCGACAGGCTTCCTTACATGCTCGTTGTGGGCCAGAAGGAGCAGGAAGAAGGCCTTGTTTCCGTAAGAAGCCGTTTCAAGGGCGACGAGGGTGCACAGCAGCTTGACAAGTTCATCAGCGATATCCTTGTTGAGATCAATACCAAAGAGATCAAAAAGATAGAAGTTGTTGACGAGAAGAAGT
>JAFZKM010000023.1 GCA_017553665.1 Lachnospiraceae bacterium | reverse complement strand
GCAGCCGTGGCGGTCCGAGTTCCGATTAATGAACTAAATCTTTCGGAAATTTATAACGCCGATTGTTTTAATACCCCCCTTCATCGAGCGAGCCTGCTCGCGAGATGGGCAGGCTGACTTTTGGATTTATATACTCTTATATACTTTTGTCAAGACGAAGCTGTCCAATAAGAGGAAACGGGATCACATTTGTCGGCTTATGCTGGTATGCCTGCCACATAGTCAGTTTCTGCTGCATGTTCATCCAGCTTTCTACTGAGGTATTTGTTGCCATGCTTATTCTCAAAGCCATTTCGGGACTGAGTGAGGATTTTTCATTGACAAATTCAGACAGCGCTTTTCTTGTAACCCCCAGCATACGCGCTGCTTCTGTAACGGTCAGATTCAGCGGCTTCATTACATCTTCAAGAAATATAGCTCCGGGATGTGTCGGTTTTCGTATCATATGATCTAACCTCCATTCTCAGTGGTAATCAACATAATCTACAAGATAAGCATCTTCTCCCACAAAGAAAAATGTTACCCGCCAGTTACCGTTGACAGAGACAGACCAAATATCTTTCCTATCACCTTTTAGCTGATGTAAGCGATATCCCGGCAGATCCATATCTTGCGGACAAATACTGGCATCGAGTTTATCCAGTATTCGCCCCAGTTTATGGGCATGTTCTGTCTGTATTCCTTTTGTTGAGCCTGTTATGTAGAATTCTTTTAAACCCTTATGGGAAAATGATTTTATCATAGCAATTATAACCTATAACGTTACACGTGTCAATTAGTTGTTTAACAGTTCCAAATTCTGATTATTCATGCAAGGTGTTGATGATTGGGATTTCTTTGAAGTGATTATGAAATTGAACGAGATGGTTAAAATAAACAGAATATAGCAATATTATAGTCCAGTTATCAGATAAGTCAATAAAGTTTTTTCATATACAAATAAAAACTGCCCGTGAGAATGCCTGGGCAGTTTTCTGTTAACGGATATCAGGTTAAATAAATACACGGCCCTGTCTTATCCCATTTCCCCAATACCGCCTTCAGCTGCCTGATAATGACCTCCTTGGGCTTAATCGGGCGTTTTTCATGGCTTAAGAATACTTTCGAAGCGGGAGAATTCTCGAGAAATCTGATCTCTTCCTGCAGGAGCTGGGCGTTGTAATAAGGCTTATCGCCGGATGCTGTCGCGTAGGTCGCGTCGCCGACGAACATGATCTCATCATTGACCGTGAGCGCGAGAGAACCCTTAGCGTGCGATGAAGGGATGGGCGCGATCTCAAGCTTTACGCCGTCCTCGATGATCACGGGTTCGGTGACGATATCGCCTTCGGTATATTTCGCGGTCTGTTTGCTAACATAGAGCTTACCGTACGCGGGGCGTTCGTAGCAGGGACTAACATTGTCCTCGGCTCCCATTTCCGAATCGCCGGGGCGGTGCTTGCCGAGCCACCAGGTATGATCGCCGTGGAAATGCGAGATCACGATCACCTTGTCATCGGGCAGCGAATACAGATAATTCAGGCACTGCAGCGTGCTTCCGACATCGAACAGATATATCCGCGAATCTCCCCTTATTATCCCGATATCCGCGGACAGTGGCTTTTCGCAGGCCGGGATATATGAAACCCTGTCATCAACGGTTTTTACTTCCGGAAGACCGTATGAAGGCAGGTCTTGCAGCTCTATCATGATCATTCTCCTTTTTCTGATCTGAATAACTCCTTTATTGGGAGCCGTACCTCAGAACCTCCATACGGACGACAGCCACCAGAACGGCAGCGCGACGATCGCGAAAAAGGCCCAGCTGATCAGCGTGAAGACCTTTATGAACTTCATTCCGCTGCCGGGGTATTCACGCACGTAGATCCTGTAATTGATGACCGACGCGAGCGAACCGATGAGCGAGCACAATCCCGCGGAATCGAGGCCGTAGAGCAGGGCTGCGAGGTTCTTTGTGAAAGGCCAGAGCACGATCGAAGCGGGAACATTCGAGATCACCTGACTGAGCAGAATGCTCCACCAGTATTCATGCTCTGCGACCGAACCGGTCAGGAAGCCGGCGATCTTTTCATTTGCCGCGATAGACGACGAGAAAATGAAAAAGCACAGGAAGGTCGCGAGCAGTACATAGTCGGTCTTTAAAAGTATCTTTCTGTCGCTTAAAAGTACTGCTACGAGCACTGCGAGGGCGCTGATATACCAGTAACTTGTGCGGCTCACGATCGTCCAGACGATAAGCACGAACAGGCAGAGGTAGATGATGCGTTTATGCTTGCGGGCAGGATCCCATTCTACAGAGGTAGAAGAAGCTCCCGCGTGACCGGAAGGCACATGATTGCCGGAACCCGCGTTTTGCCCCGCAGCATCCTCATACACCGCCATTTTCGGGTCCTTCCTGTACAGCACCTTCACGAAGATGAACAGCAGTATGAACGAAGTAACCCACAGCGGCGACATATGCAGCATGAACACCGGTGCAGAAACGCCCGAACGTCCGTAAAGGAACAGGTTCTGCGGGCTTCCGAAGGGTGTCAGGAGAGATCCGCGGATCGCCGCGATATTTTCCATTGAGATCACCGGAAGGATGTATTTTTCTTTATTTCCCGCGCGGAACAGGATGATCGTAAGCGGTACGAAAATGATCAGCGACACATCGTTCGTCACGAACATCGACGAGAAAAATACGCAGCAGATCAGG
>JAFZKM010000214.1 GCA_017553665.1 Lachnospiraceae bacterium | reverse complement strand
TTGTATTTGTCATTTAGATATAATTAATCTATAAAACTATGCATAAAGGTGTTTTGGTCATGAAAACATTTAGAATAATAAAGTTGACTTTATGTTTCGTGCTTGCAGCGGCATTGCTCACTGCATGTCACGGGAAAAAGACCGCTGCTCCGGTCCAGCTCGAACCGACAGCGGAGGAGCGCACGGCGGTCATTAATTTCGCGGATTACGGAAGCATATCACTCAGGCTCTTTGAGAAGGCGGCACCGGAAGCGGTCGCGCAGTTCATCCGGCTCGCGCAGAGCGGAAAATACAACGGAAGCACCGTTAAGAATGTGATCGAAGACTACTGTGTAATGGTACTTGCTTCAGAACCCGACGCCGAAGCCTCGGACAAGGCTTTTAAAGACGAGACCGATGCCGGATATTATCCTTTCAGAGGCGCCCTCTGCCTTACGGAAGCTGCCGGAATATCTGCGCAGCAGTTCATGATAGTAACGGCAGATACCGCGTTCCTTAACGAACTTGAAGAACTGCTGGTGTATAAGAAGATCACGCCGGAAGAGTATTTTAAGACAGCGTACGGCGCTGATATAGATGAAGAGCTGTATAAGCTGTTCCTTACAAACGGCGGCGCGCCCTGGCTTTACGGTCACAGCATTGTCTTCGGACAGGTTTACGAGGGCTTTGAGGTGCTTGACGCCATTTCCTCTGCCGAGGTCGAAGAGGGCTCATCATACAGCCCGACAGAGGATATCATCATTGAATCCATTGAGATCAAATAAAACAAATACGAGGAGGTATTTATGGGCAACGATATGTCTGTTACAACTGATGTAAGATACGTGGGTGTGAACGATCACAAAGTCGACCTGTTCGAAGGCCAGTACATCGTTCCGCAGGGTATGGCTTACAATTCCTACGTTATCATCGACGAGAAGATAGCGGTCATGGATACCGTTGACGCTAAGTTTACGCATGAATGGCTCGATAATATCGGCAGGGAGCTTAAAGGCCGCAAGCCCGACTACCTCATCGTCCAGCATATGGAGCCGGACCATTCCGCGAACGTTCTGAATTTCAAGAAGAATTATCCCAATGCCACCGTTGTGGCTTCATCGAGAGCTTTTACGATGATGGGCAATTTCTTCGGCAAGGATTTCGAAGACAACCGTATCGAAGTCGGAGAGGGCGACACGCTTTCGCTCGGAAAGCATACGCTAACTTTAGTCACGGCGTCGATGGTACACTGGCCCGAAGTCATCATGACCTATGACTCGACCGATAAGATACTTTTCTCAGCGGACGGATTCGGCAAATTCGGAGCGAATGACGTCGATGATCCCGAGGGCGATTTCACTAAGGATCCTTCCGCCTGGGACTGCGAAGCGAGAAGGTATTATTTCGGCATCGTAGGCAAATACGGCGCTCAGGTACAGCAGGTACTGAAGAAGGCCGCAGGTCTCGAGATATCTGTCATCTGTCCTCTTCACGGACCGGTGCTCAAGAAGGACCTCGATCATTTCATAAAGAAATACGATATCTGGTCGTCTTATGAGGCGGAGAGCGAAGGCGTATTCATTGCCTATACCAGTGTTTACGGACATACGAAACAGGCTGCCGAGCTTCTCGCCGATAAGCTTAAGAACAAAGGCTGTCCCAAGGTTACGATCACCGATCTGGCCAGATCCGATATGGCAGAGGCTGTTGAGGACGCGTTCCGTTACAGCAAGCTTGTTCTTGCCACAACTACATATAACGCCGACATTTTCCCGTTCATGCGCAGCTTTGTCGAGCATCTTACCGAAAGAGGCTTCAGAAAGCGCACCGTCGGCATAATCGAGAACGGCTCATGGGCTCCGCAGGCCGCGAAGACCATTGTAAAGATGTTTGAAGGCAGTAAGGACATCACATTTACAGATACCACTGTTAAGATCATGTCCGCGCTAAACGATGAGAGCAAGCAGCAGATCGAGGATCTCTCCTCGGAGCTTTGCAGAGATTATCTCGCGCAGGACGGCAAGACCGCCGACAAGAACGACATGAAGGCGCTGTTCAAGATCGGCTACGGCCTCTACGTCATTACGTCAAAGGATAACGAAAGAGATAACGGCATGATCTGCAATACCGTTACGCAGGTTACGAACACTCCCAACAGGATCGCCGTAACGATAAACAAGCAGAATTATTCGCATCATGTGATCAAACAGACCGGCGTGATGAACATCAACTGTCTTTCGGTTGAAGCTCCGTTCTCCGTATTTGAACGTTTTGGCTTCCAGAGCGGCAGAAATACCGATAAGTTCGCCGGCGAAGATGTTCTCCGTTCCGACAACGGACTTGTATTCCTTTCTAAGTATATAAACGCGTTCATGTCGCTGAAGGTCGAGCAGTACATTGATCTCGATACTCACGGAATGTTCATCTGCAGCGTTACCGAAGCAAGGGTATTGAGCGACCGCGACACCATGACATACACCTATTATCAGGACAATGTTAAGCCGAAGCCTGCCACCGAAGGCAAAAAGGGCTATGTCTGCAAGATATGCGGTTATGTTTACGAAGGCGATGAACTGCCCGAGGACTTCATCTGTCCTCTCTGCAAGCATCCCGCCAGCGATTTTGAACCGATCCGATAAAGAGGTGCCTCATCCATGTGGGATAATCTTACGGTCAAGGGTTTCCACTTCAATTCCGCGAAGGAATACGCGGACGCGAAGAAGGAATCCGACACGATCGATCATATCTGCTCGAAAATGGATATAACAAATCCAGAGATCGCGCTGAAGGTCTATATTAAGCTGCTTGAAAGACAGACCCTGAGTACGGTCCTTGGAATATGCTTTTTAAAGCAGCTCCGGGATACGGTCCTTGCTTCAAACCTGATAGACGAAGAAGAACTGAAGACCATTCACTCGCCGAGTCTTGCTGCCGAAACGGATTCCACTGAGTTCGGAGATGAGACTGCTCTCATCAATTCCGAAACGGCTTCCGAGTACGCATCGTCAGTTGAATCACAGATGCCGGAGGAAGAAGGAGAAGACGGCAAGCCTTCCGATGCAATGCGAAGACTCAGCCGCGATCTGAACGATTCGAAGCACAAAGAAAAACAGGCAAAGAATATGATCAGCTTCTTAAGGGGCAAGATCAAAAAGCTCTGGCTCCTGGTCATCGGTCTAATCGCCATAATCGCTGTTCTTTTCGCGATCGCGGTTCATAATAACAATCTTGTTTTTGTCGACGAGGAGATCGCCCTGCAGGATAAATACCCGAACGGCACGCCGTGGGACAACAGCAACGTTTATGCGTGGCAGGGCGGTCTGTTTCCCAGCGGCTACGGCTGCGTCGCATTTGCGTGCATGCTGAGCGACGCCGCTTTCGGGATCCTCCCGGCAAGAAGGATCGTCAGGCCGTTTGACTATGACGAGCTGCG
>JAFZKM010000213.1 GCA_017553665.1 Lachnospiraceae bacterium | reverse complement strand
ATTCGACATGGCAATGAACATCATGCCGGCATTCCTTCTCACTGCAGTCTCGATCATATGCAACCTGCTCTACGGCATCATCGGCGCGGTCACCGGCGGCGACATAACCATCGCCCTTTGGTCGATGTTCGAGGCTTTCTTCAACGCGAGCGCCCTGCTCTTCGTCTTAGGCGGGATCACGCTCATCACCGAGTGGAAAAACATCCACGCAGGCACGGCAAGAAAGATCTTCTCGGTATTCTCCTTCCCGATCTTCATGCTCACATACATTCCGGTCGCATTCACCGCGCTCTTCGTAGATCCGGGCTGGAAGCCGATCCGTCACAAGGCAACGACATCCGCACTGATGAGCGAGATCCGCCATCTGGAACCGGGCGAGAAGATATCTTAACCGACAACATGATCTTTCTGAAGTCACTACACAAAAACGGGGGCGTCCGGTAAATCGGAGCCCCTGTTCTGTTTTAAGTGTTTTGTTTTCGCGCAGGCGTATTACCGCAGCCGTCAGCACCCTGCTTCTTCATGCACTCGGCGCAGTTACCGCAGCAGGGGCTCGTCTTTTTGCGCCTGACGGCGAGAACGACTGCAAACACCAGCACGGCTGCAATGACGGCGATCAGGATGATATCTATGGGTCTCATGCCGGACCTCCCGTAATTGCAAGAACTATGAGCCTGAACAGGAAGCTTACGATCCACGCGAGAACGCACTGCCAGACGACCAGTCCGGCGGCCCATTTCCAGCCGAGCTCACGCTTGACGGATGCGATCGCTGCAACGCAGGGCGTATAAAGAAGGCTGAATATCAGCAGTGTTGCGGCTTCCACCGTGCCAAGTACCGCATTGATCCCGCCCTCGGCGCCGAAGAGAACTTCGAGTACCGAGACGACGCTTTCCTTGGCCATGAATCCGCTGATGAGCGAAGTCGTGATACGCCAGTCGCCAAGGCCCAGGGGCCTCATGACAGGTGCGATGAATCCGGAGATCATTGCCATGATGCTCGTTGAAGAATCAGTCACGAGGTTGAATCTCGTATCAAAGCTCTGCAGGAACCATACGACTACTGTCGAGATGAGGATGACGGAGAAAGCTTTCTGCAGGAAGTCTTTTGCCTTTTCCCACATGAGCTGGAGCGTCGATCTGATGCTCGGGAGCCTGTAGTTCGGAAGCTCCATGACAAACGGAGCCGCCTCGCCCTTGAAGAGAACTTTCTTATATACAAACGCGATAAGGATGCCGATCACGATGCTCAGGACATAAAGTCCTGTCATGATGAGTCCGCCCTTGCCCGGGAAGAACGTGCTTACGAAGAATGCGTAGATCGGGAGTTTTGCGGTGCAGCTCATGAAAGGAGTCAGGATGATCGTCATCTTACGGTCCCTGTCAGAAGGCAGCGTCCTCGTGGACATGACCGCGGGGACCGTGCATCCGAAGCCGATGAGGAGCGGCACGATGCTTCTTCCGGAAAGGCCGATCTTGCGGAGGAGCTTATCCATGAAGAACGCGATGCGCGCGATATATCCGCTGTCTTCCAGGAGCGACAGGAAGAAGAACATTACGACTACGATCGGAAGGAAGCTCAGCACGCTTCCGAGGCCCTCGAAAATGCCGTCTATGATCAGGCTGTGTATGACATCATTTACCCCGCCATTCGTGAGCGCCTGCTCAGTGATGTCAGTCAGCGATTCAATGCCCATTTCGAGCAGGGTCTGAAGCCCCGCGCCGATAACGTTAAACGTCAGGAAAAACACGAGTCCCATTATCAGGATGAATATCGGGATCGCGGTGAATTTGCCGGTCAGGATCTTATCGACCCTCTCACTTCTGATGCGTTCTTTGTTTCTGACGGGTTTTGTAACGCATTCTTTGACCAGCTGCATGATGTACGAGAATCTCATGTCTGCAACGGCAGCCGCGGGATCAAGTCCGGACTTCTTCCCGACCTTGACTCTGATATGCTCCAAAAGGTCCTTCTCGTTGTCATCGAGATCTAACTGGCCCAGGATGAGCTCGTCCCCTTCAAGTGCCTTGCATGCTGCAAATCTCAGCGGCAGGCCCGTATTCTTCGCCTTCTCTTCGACAAGGTGTTCGACCGCATGGATCGAGCTGTGGACCGGGCTGTCGGGCGTGCAGAAATCCTGCTCGAGGGGCTTTTCGCAATATTTCGCAATGTGGATCGCGTGAGTGATAAGCTCGCCGATACCCTGGTTCTTGGCAGCGCTGATCGGAACGACCGGAACACCGAGGATCTGCTCCATGAGGTTGATATCTACAGAACCACCGTTGCCGGTCAGCTCATCCATCATGTTGAGAGCGACAACGACCGGCCTGTCCGTCTCCAGAAGCTGCATCGTCAGATACAGGTTGCGCTCTATATTCGTTGAGTCAACGATATTGATGATCGCATCGGGCTTGTTGTTCAGAACGAAATCCCTCGACACGATCTCCTCTTTTGAATAAGGCGACATTGAATAAATACCCGGCAGGTCCGTGATGACCGTGTTCGGATGCCCGATTATCGCGCCGTCCTTACGGTCGACCGTTACGCCCGGGAAATTGCCCACATGCTGGTTCGAACCCGTAAGTCTGTTGAAAAGCGTCGTCTTTCCGCTGTTCTGGTTGCCCACCAGCGCGAAAGAAAGCACATGGTCATCCGGCAGCGGATTCTCATGCTTCTTGTCGTGGTGTATACCCGGCTCACCGAGATTCGGGTGCGCGACACTCGCCTTGTCCTTGCGCTTTTCCGATGTGTCTGCTTCCGCCTTTTTATCTATCTCAGTTATGGCGATCTTCTGCGCATCATCAAGCCTCAAAGACAGTTCATAGCCGTGTATCCTCACCTCTACCGGATCGCCCATCGGCGCGAACTTCACTATGGTGACTTCCGCACCCGGTATGATACCCATGTCGAGGAAATGCTGCCTGAGCGCGCCCTCACCTCCGACGGCCTCAACCCTGCAGCTCTGCCCTGCTTTGAGTTCTCTTAAAGTCATAATTTGCTCCTGCTGGCCGTCTGTGCCCGGGTTAGTCTGCTTTCACCGGTTCTTTTTCCCTTGGCCTGCCAGACCCAACCTGTTCAGTCCTGACAGCGGCCCGGTTCCGGCATTCAACCGACGACCTGATCATTTCATTTTCAGCATAATTATAGACTCTATTTTTAATGACCGTAATTGACAGTTAGCACATGCTAACCAGCGACAGACGCCTGCCGGTTATGCTAATTAGCAAATGCTAACTGAAAGGAGCACGGCGGATTATCCGGTTAGTCTGCTTCTGCTTACGCCGGCAGCGGCGGATTGACGCACCACCCTTCACAGAAACCAGACCGGAGCCCAACGTTTTCCCTCACAGCAGAAACCGCCTGATCTTCTCATCAATGACCCTCGTGTCCAAGGGCTTATTCTCCGTTTCCATCGTCAGGATCAGTCTCGTCTCGTCGAAATCCTCCGCAAGCGAATACTTCTCGATCTTCTTCACATTCCGGTCCGCATACTCCTCATTCCCCATCATGCCGAGATGCTCCCAATAGTAATCTTTCCTCAACCGGACATTCAGGCAGTTGAAATCCGGCGCCGCCATTATCACCCCGTTATGACGGACCGGATATTCATAACGGTACGGAATATTGTGCCTGTACAGCGCATCCGCGATCAGTATCTCAGACTTCGACCTGACCCGCTCGCCCCGCGCCGTATAGTACTCCGGATCATTCTTACCGAACCCGAGCTTCTCGTACGGCTCGTTCTGCCACTTTGCTATGAACGCTTCATCGCTCAGAACCTCCGGCGTCACCAGCTGCTTTCTGGGCTCTGATAACTTATCGAATACCTTTTGTGCGCCTTCCGGATCGTAGTCTTTAAGGAATCTGTCGATGGCGGCCTGCTGCT
>JAFZKM010000212.1 GCA_017553665.1 Lachnospiraceae bacterium | reverse complement strand
CATACATATCTCCTGAAAGCAGGCCTTCGTAACCTTTGCGGATCCCGTAAACCTCGAATCCCCGGTAGATCCCGGAACGTACGACGGCTCTCAGTGCAGCGTTCATTCCGGGTGCGTCTCCGCCGGATGTAAGCACGCCTATTCTTTTTGGTTTTGAGACCGGTTTTACGCTGATCGTTTCTTTTTCTTCGCTCATTTTGGCATCCTCCGTAATTGCATTATGATCAGTTGAATTTTGATGCTACAGAACGTGCGGCATATACGCCTGAAGCAGCTGCCTGAGACAGTCCTCTCGTAATTCCGGCCCCGTCTCCGCAGGCGTACATCCTCGGTATTTCCGTCTCGAATCCTTCTTTTAACGACAGCCTTGCGCTGTAGAATTTGACTTCGACTCCGTAAAGCAGCGTATCGTGGTTTGCAGTTCCCGGAGCGAGCTTATCGAGAGCATATATCATTTCGACGATATTGTCGAGATGACGTTTAGGAAGTACGAGCGACAAGTCTCCGGGTGTAGCCTGAAGCGTAGGTTTAGTAAAGCTCTTGCTCAGTCTGTGATCGTTTGTCCTGACGCCTCTGACAAGGTCTCCGAAACGCTGAACGAGCACGCCTCCTGCAAGCATGTTTGACAGTGACGCGATGCGTTTGCCGTACTGATACGGTTCGTTGAACGGTTCGGTGAAGCGGTTGCTGACAAGGAGCGCAAAGTTCGTGTTTTCGCTCCGGAGCGATTTATCTGAGTAACTGTGTCCGTTTACAGTTATGCAGCCGTCAACGTTTTCGGTGACGACGTGTCCGTACGGGTTCATACAGAATGTTCTAACGTCATCTCCGTACTGTTTTGTACGGTATACAAGTTTTGCTTCGTAGACAGTATCGGTTATTCGTTCGAATATCTGTGCCGGAAGTTCTACTCTTACGCCCAGATCCACCTGGTTGTTTATAAGATGGATATCGAGCTTTTTGCACTGCGCGGCGAACCATTCTGCTCCCGAACGGCCAGGTGCGCAAATGAGGTAATTACACAGGAACTCGCCTGCTTCTTCTGTTTCAAGAATGAAATCCCCGCTCTCGTTCCTGCTGATGCTGCAGACAGTCGTATTGCACATCAGATCTGTGTACTTTGAGAGATCGGCGCAGATATTGCCCAGGATCTCGAGATTGCGCTCCGTACCGAGATGTTTGACCTGAGCTTTTAAAAGATGCAGGTCGTATTTAAGCGCTTCTTTTTCGAGCTCCAGCGCAGCGGGAGAGCCGGTGGAAAAACGCTCTGTAGTGGCTCCGAACGATACGTTGACACTGTCAACGTATTCTATCAGGTCCATTACAGTGTCTGCCGGAAGGTAATCCTTGAGCCAGCCTCCGAATTCGGTCGTAAAATTGAATTTGCCGTCGGAGAAAGCACCCGCACCGCCGAACCCGTTCATTATTGAACAATGATTGCAGTTAACGCATCGGTCAGCTTTTCCCGAGATGATCGGGCAGATCCTGCGCTCTAATATGTTCCCCTGCTCCAGAAGAGCGACTTTGAGCCACGGAGCACTTTTATGAAGCTCGTAAGCCGAAAAAATGCCCGCAGTTCCTCCTCCGATAATTATAACATCATATTTTTTCATGCTGATACCTGCTTTTGATCTCAAAAAGCGCAGATACTTTCAGTCACGCCGGGAATGAAGAACATTGCGCGGGAAATATCCCCGGAAGCTTCCTGTTCGTGTCTGATAAGTCTGAGCGTAGCGTCGTGAAGATTTGCAAATTCGGGATTGCGCTGCGCCTCGCAGATAAACTTCTGTCTGGGAGAGTTGATGTCTTCTCCGCTGATCTGGAAGAGATTGTATTTATCGCAAAGTGCTCTGACGCGGCGAAGCTGCTCCATCGTGTTTCTCGAAGGCATGTACGTGACTGCGTTGAAACCGAGGCGTTTGATCGTTTCGAAAAGAAGATCGATATATGAATCTTCAAATTTCTGAGCTTTCTTATCTCCTGTAACGGAATCACCTACGTCACCAAGATAGGCATACGCGGAAATAGCGCCGATCCTGCGGCCGAGATCGATCATATCTTCTACCGGAGGGCATTCCTCATCAGCGTCAACATAAAACTTTTCCACGAGGTTGCTCTTGAGTGCACCGAGAAGGTCGTACTCATAAAAAGCGTTGTCCGGATCGCTGAGATACGCCTTATTCTTCCCCGACAGCGGCATTCCGAAATCATTCTCAAGGAACTCAATAACGGCCTCACCTTTTCCGAAACGTTCTGTGATCTTCTTCGACAAAGCGAAGAGCAGATGGCGCTCGGTCACGCTTCCGCCGAGGAACGAATTGGAAAGAGGAAGCACGTCGGTGTCAAAATCAAGCTTAATGTTTACGCCGGCGGTCAATTTATTGATGTTTTCGATCATTTTACGGTTTCTTCTGTTTCTGGCTTCGCTGTACGGTCTGAAGAAGTCGATGACCGCGTCAATGTTCTGATGAGGCACACCGTGAAGAGCCATATATGCTACGCCCTTCTGATCGGGATTGTTGATCCTGAGTGTTTCAAGAGGCGTTCCTTTCATGGATGCTCTGCATTCTGTTCCGATAGTTGTAAGAATACCGACTATCTTACCTGCCTCTATAAACTCGCGGGCACCGGAGAGAGAATCGTGATCCATTATTCCGGCGGTCTTCAGTCCGGCCATATAAGCCATCCAGACTGCTTTAGTCGGAGAATACGGCGAAAAAGAATAGGTCGTATGTATGTGATTAT
>JAFZKM010000211.1 GCA_017553665.1 Lachnospiraceae bacterium | reverse complement strand
GCCCGAGAAATCAAGTCCGTAGCTGAAAGGTGTCTTGATGGTCGCAAGGTTGATGATGACAGCGATGATGCCGACTACGATAAGGCCGCCGGAAATGCAGAGGAATCTCGGGAATCTCTCAACGATCCTGAGAGTCTTGCGTTCCTTCTTGGTTCCGAAGAACTTAACCTTGTCCGCGCCGAGCTCATACATCGCGTTAAGGATGAACTTGGTGATAAAGAGCGCGGTGATCATCGAAAGCACGATACCGATGGCCAGTGTCTGAGCAAAGCCCTTAACGGTACCTGAGCCAAGGAAGTAAAGCACGATCGCAGCGATGATCGTAGTAACGTTACCGTCGATGATGGCTGAAAGAGCCTTTGAGAAACCGAGCTTGATACCGGAGCGTACGGTCTTGCCCGTAGCAAGCTCCTCCTGGATTCTCGTGAATATGATGACGTTCGCGTCAACCGCCAGACCTATCGAAAGTATGATACCCGCGATACCGGGAAGCGTGAGCGTTACGCCGAAAATGTTAAGCGCGATGACCATGAGCGCTACATAGAATACTAGAGCGATCGAAGCGGCCGCGCCGGGCACTCTGTACATAACGATCATGAATACAACGATAAGAATGAATCCGATAAGACCTGCGATAAGGCTGGTCCTTAAAGCGTCGCTTCCGAGCTGTGCGCCTTCTACATAATAACGGAGTACCGAAAGCTCAAGGGGAAGGGCTCCGACTCTGATGGTCGTGGCAAGGATCTTCGCCTCATCATAGCTGTCCTGTCCGGAAATGGTAGCCTCGCCGCCCGAGATAACGGTCTTTACTCGGGGAGCGCTGATAACTTCATTATCATATACAATGGCGATCAGGTTCTTGTAAAACGATTCGGTTCCGTCAGCGGAGCCGTAGTAAGGTGCGCAGTACGCGGTAGCGTCCTCAAATCTCTGCGCGCCGGTCTCATTAAGGCTGAGTACCACGATGTACTCGGTTCCGGTAAGCTGATCCTGATAAACGTTGGGCTGAGCGTCAGCGATATACGCGCCGTCGACAACCACATCACCCGCAGCGATGATCTCGTCCATGGTGCGGAGCAGTCTGAACTTATACGCTCCCGCCTCACTGTCGAAATATCTCTCGATGTTCTGTGTTCCGTTCTGGCTCAGGCCGTAAACAAAGTAAATGTTTCCGGCATCGCCGAGTGTGGAAAGTACATAATCCGCATCGGTAACATTGGGTATCGAAACCGTAATACGGCTGTCACCCTCGGGATAAACCTGAGCTTCCGTCGAAAAGCTCTCCGCACGCTTCTGCATCTTGTAGACCGTGTCCGAAAGCTCCGTAGAAGTAGGGTCATCCTTTACGGACTGATAAGTGATGCTGACACCGCCGGCAAGGTCAAGTCCGAGCTTGACGTTCTTGGCGCTCATCTTTTTGTCTGCACCGATTCCGAATACCGCAAGCAGCGCGGCGGCAGTGATCACAATGACCGCGATGAGCAGCTTGAGTATTCCTTTTCCTCTGTTCTTCATTTCTAAAAATCCTCCCAAAATTAACATTCACCGCCCGCAATCTGTACTGAGAGCGGTAAAACAGACATTCAGTCAGATATTATAGCATCACAGCTCCATCGTGTCAAAAAGAAGAGTGATTTTTTATGGGAATTTTTTTGAAAATAAATCGGTAAAAACCTTGCCTATTCTTTTCAAGTGTGATAATATTAATTTTAAAGAGCGATATGGTTTTAAAATCCACGTTATATAGAACATCAAGACATACTGTTTAGAGAATAAAGTCTTTTCGTTTTTTGGTTTCAGGAGATTTACATATGAGCAAATATCTTATTTCCACAGATTCCACGGCGGATCTTTCCGCGGAGTATGTTAAGGAACACGGCATTCCGATCCATCCGCTTTATTACTATGTGAACGGCGAGCAGTACGGCGCCGGCCGCGAGCTTCCTCTGAAGGAATTCTTCGACGGCATGCGTAATGACGCTAAGGTTTCCACATCCGCCAGCACACCCGAGGTCTGCAAACAGCTCTTCGAGCAGCAGGTCAGCGAGGGTTACGACGTTCTTCATCTCAGCTTCTCTTCCGGTCTTTCGTGCAGCTACCAGAGCGCATGCATCGCGGCGGATGAAGTCATGGAGAGCCATCCCGGATCCAGGATCGTCGTTATCGACACTCTCTGCGCTTCCGGCGGCCAGGGTCTTCTGGTATACTTCGCGGTAAAGCTTAAAGAAGAAGGAAAGTCTCTCGACGAAGTAGCACAGTGGGTTAACGATAATATCCAGCATCTCTGCCATCAGTTCACGGTAGACGATCTGAAGTATCTTTACAGAGGCGGACGTATCTCGAAGACGGTCCAGATCCTCGGTACACTGATCAATGTTAAGCCCGTACTCCATGTGGATGAAGCAGGTAAGCTCATTCCCGTAGGCAATGTTCGCGGACGCAGAAAGTCGCTGAACGCCCTCATCGACAACATGGGAGCCCATATCGACGGCTACGCGCAGGACACCGTCATGATCACGCACGGCGACTGCGTCGAGGATGCGGAATATGTTGCCGCGCAGGTAAAGGAACGTTTCGGAGTGAAGGAGGTCATCATCAATTACCTCTCTCCCACCATCGGCTCGCATGCGGGTCCCGGAACCCTCGCCCTGTTCCACCTCGGCGATTCCCGCGCCATCAAATAACTGACCATTATCTACCACTTCTTATAACAACTTAATTCCCCGGAAGGGACGACTGAGGCATTGGGCCCGGCCGTCTCTTTTGGGTTATATGGGGGTTTGATTTTTTTCGATAAGTGGTATACTTATAGTAAAGACTTTCAGGAGGAATCGGAAATGGTTAGAATTCTTGCGGACAGTACCTGTGACCTGTCAAAGGAACTTACCGAGCGCTACAGTATCGGTATCATTCCGCTCTATGTGCGTCTCGGAGATGACGAGTATCTCGACGGAGTCAATATCACTCCCGCGGATCTCTACAAATGGTCTGACGAGCATGGCCAGACTCCCAAGACCGCGGCGCCCGGGATTGAAGACATCTCAAAGCTTCTCGATCCCGCCGGAACCGATGAATATATCATATTCACCATCTCGTCCTCGATGTCCGCGAGCTTCAACAACTCAAGACTCGCAGCCGAGAATATGGAAATGACCGACCGCGTTCATGTCATCGACTCAGCCAATCTTTCGACCGGCATCGGCCTGCAGGTCATCCGCGCCGCAGAACTCGCCGCGGAAGGAAAAACCGCAGCAGAGATCGTCGCTGAGATCGAAGCCATTAAGGATAAGGTACGCGCCAGCTTCGTGATCGATACTCTCGTATACCTCCACAGAGGAGGCCGCTGCTCCGGAATGGCCGCGCTGGTAGGTTCGGTATTAAAGATCCATCCGCGCATCGCCGTAGCCGACGGTGCCATGCATCCCGAGCAGAAATACCGCGGAAGCAGCCGCAAGTACGTTCTTGAATACGTAAAAGATATGGAACAGGATCTCCTGCACGCCAGAAAAGACCGCGTATTTATCACGCATTCCCCCTGCGACAGAGCAGTTATCGATTCCGTCAGGGAATACCTCGAGAGTCTTCATCATTTTGACGAGATCCTCGAAACGGATGCCGGCAGCGTCGTAAGCTCACACTGCGGCCCCGGAACTCTCGGAGTACTGTTCATAGCGGAGTAATAATGTTTTTCAAAACCCCCCGTTTTTTCTAAACCGGGGGGTTCGTATGTCTGCAGTAAAATAATACAGACGGTGATCTAGTATTTTTGATCGATACGGTAATCGTCGCCTTTAGATTCCCCAAGGTCAAGGACCATAATATCTCCATAGCGGAGTTCAAAGGTCTTACCATAAAAATCCCTGCGGTTCAGCTCCTGCATTTCTGCTGCCCACATATTACAGTAGTTTCCGGATTCGGCCGCATCGTATGACATTATCTCCGTTCCCGCGGAATTATATGCGGTGATCTTCATATTCACGATCAAATAGCCGCCTTTTACCGGTTTGTTATTTACCCGGACTGAATACTTTGACGGGAGTGAATAGCTGAATTCCCATATCTGGAATCGATCATTGCCTGCTTCCGGCTCTTTATGCGCCGAGATCTTTAATTGCTTCTCCGGCGCTCTGTCCCTTTTTAGAACTCCGTTTACAGTCTCGGAAAAACTGATTTCTGTATTCTCATATGTTCCACTGCTCATTCCGTCCTCAGACAGCCATCTGAACCTTGGTTCAACAATAATATAAGCCGCTTTAGACGCCATCCTGCTGCCTGTCGTATAAACCCTGTAGTTCCATGTATATCCTGCCTTGGGCAATCCGGAATTCTGCAT
>JAFZKM010000210.1 GCA_017553665.1 Lachnospiraceae bacterium | reverse complement strand
TGCTTGTGGTATACGGGATCTATGTCCGTCCGTCGGTACTTGTATATCCTCTCTGGATAATCCTTACATTCTTCCTGCCGCTTATCCCGATGGTGATCGCCACCTTCTTAGGCTTCCTGATCGCGAAGATCAGCGCCGGATTCAGGAAGACAAATATAGTTCAGGTGATCCTGAGCTTCGCGCTCGTTCTTTTCTTCTTTGCCCTGAGATTTATCCTGGAAGATATGTTCAGGGACGGCAAGGTTGAGGAAACGCTTGAAAAGGTCGCGGATGCCACGGATAATGCCGCGGGGATCTATCTTCCCGCGAAGTGGTTCGCGAATGCCGTCGTGAAGCTTAAGGTATCCGATATACTGCTCCTTGTCGGAGTAAGCGTCCTGCTTTTCGCTGTTGTTTTCAGGATAGTCGGCGGCTCTTACAGAAAGATCAATTCAGCTTTGAAATCGCACGCGGCGGCCAAGAGTTACAAAATGACCGGCCAGAAGACGAGAAGCGTGCTTAACGCGATCGCGTTCAAGGAATTCAGGAGAATGACCGGTTCCACGATCTATATGACCAATGTCGGGATGGGCGAGGTCCTCGCAACGATCCTCAGCCTGGTCGTAGCAGTGATCGGCTTTGACAAACTCGTAGGGATAGTGACCCGCAACGCGCCGTTTGAATATTCGCTTGTTCAGCCCGCGATCCCGTTCATTATTTATTTCTGCCTCGGAATGATGTCGACGCCAGTCTGCTCGCCGTCGCTTGAAGGCAAAAACTACTGGATCGTGCAGAGCCTGCCGATCGAAAAGACGACGCTTTATAAGGGCAAGATGCTTTTTAATATGTACCTTACGGTTCCGTTCATGATCCTCTCGACGCTGTGCATGTGCATATCAGCAAAGGCTCCTGTCCTCGATACGATACTGTATCTGATCCTCGGCTTCGCGCTGCTGTCGTTCTCCACGACATGGGGCTGCGTATGCGGACTGAAGCACATGAGGCTCGACTGGGAGAATGAGGTCGAAGTCATCAAGCAGGGCGCCGGAACCGCGATCTACATGTTCCCCAACATGTTTGCGGTAATGGGGCTCGCGGTGCTCGTGATCTTCCTGGGCACGAAGGTTAACTCGAATATAATTACGATCATCCTGATCCTTATAGCTTCCCTTTTATCCGCTTTATGTTATTTACGGGCCCTGTCCCTTGCCCGCAAATCCTTCTGACCTGCCAAGTATCACGCGTTCTTTCTCCAAACGCCTGTCAGGGCCCTTTTCTGATGCAAAGTCAGCTTAATATTCTTTCGGTGTTGTAGTGGGCGCGGGCGCGCAGGGTATTCTTTCCAAAACAATTTCAACGGTTTCGTTTTGGAAAGAATGTCCCGTTGCAGCCCGCGCCTTCGGCTGGTACTCTGAAACTTTACGGTTGACTTTCCTGCAAAAAAGTGCCATAATACGCATTTGGTTAAAAAAAGAACGCGTTTTTTAATGAAATCTTAATGTGTTTATAACTTGTTTCTTAATCGAATAAGTGGTTAAATATGTAATCAGGAAGTGCGGGGCGCCGCATTTCCGGGGTATAGAGTTAATGCGCGGGGGCGCAATGAGTCAGGCTGCCGGGGAGGCAGCAGAAGGGAGTTAAAATGAAAGCAGAAAGGTTTAAGGAGGCTTGTCGTAAGTTCCTGCCTCCTTATGCAGTTACGGCACTTGCCTTATTGGTCATTTCCAATCTGGTAGTGTATTACGGTGCCAGGATGCTGAATGCATGGCTGAACAGACCGTATCTTAATATGACCGGCGCGCTGGACGGACTTGTTCCCGCGGTTCCGGCATTTTCGATAATCTATGTTATCGCGTTTCCTTTTTGGTATATTGCTTATTTCCTTATCTGCCGAAGCGACAGAGAAAGATGCTGGAGACTGGTCATTACCGATGTGGCGGCAAAGATCCTGTGCGGAGTGATCTTCATTCTGGTTCCCACCACGAATGTCAGACCTGAGATTACGGGCACCGGCGTGGGAGATATGATCCTTAATATGATCTACGCTAGTGACGCGCCCGATAATCTTTTCCCGTCGATACATTGCCTCGAGAGCTGGATCTGCTTCCTGGCGATCAGGGACGAGGAAAAGGTTCCTACATGGATCAAGACTGCGTCATTTGTACTCGCTTTCCTGATCTGTCTTTCGACACTTTTCACCAAGCAGCATGTATTCGTTGATATGATAGCCGGCGTGATGATAGCTGATTTCGCTTGGAATCTCGGCACACCGGAGTTTGTCCGTTCGCTTCGCCTCAGCAGAGGGTTCGGACGTATTTAAGGAGATAATACATTGAAAATACTGATCACTACCGATCTGTATAAGCCGCTGGTGAACGGAGTGGTGACTTCGGTTATCAATATCAAAAAGGGCCTGGAGCTTCGCGGACACGAAGTCAGGATCCTGACACTGGCACAGAACACCTCTTCTTACGAGAAAGACGGCGTATACTATATCGGTTCATTAAATTCCGGCTGGGTTTATCCCGGCACCAGGATCCGCCTGAAGATACCGCACGCGTTCTTCCGCGACATCATCAGATGGAATCCTGATATCGTTCATTCGCAGTGTGAGTTTTCGACCTACGGCTGCGCGAAAAAGATCGCGAGAGTCTGCGGCGCGCCTCTGGTACACACTTATCACACCGTCTACGAGGACTACACACATTATTTCTGCCCTTCGAAAAAGCTCGGAACCTTTTTGGTTTCCGGATTTTCAAGGCATGTATTAAACCGTACCGACGCGGTCATCGCGCCGTCCTATAAGGTCGGCAGACTGCTCGAGAGATACGGAGTCAGAACTCCGGTATCGATCATTCCTTCGGGTATCGATATTGTCAGATATTCGCATCAGCCCTCCGCTCACTGGATCGGCTCAAAGAGATCCGAATACGGACTTGACGGCGGCGAACTCAGGCTGATCTATGTCGGCCGCCTCGCGAAAGAGAAGAATGTCGACGAGCTGCTCGATATGATGGCTGAGTGCAAAGACCTGCCCGCGAAGCTCCTGATAGTGGGAGACGGGCCGGTAAGAGAAGAGATAGAAGAGCATTGCGAGAGACTGGGACTTACCGAAAAGGTAACGTTTACCGGAATGATCGCTCCCGATAAGGTGGGCGAGTACTATCACCTCGGCGATGTTTTTGTAAATGCTTCGACGAGCGAGACACAGGGCCTCACATACGTAGAGGCGATGGCAGCAGGACTTCCGATGCTCTGTAAGAGTGACGAGTGCCTCGAAGGCCTCGTAAAG
The DNA here is from genome assembly GCA_017553665.1 of Lachnospiraceae bacterium. The sequence continues at coordinate 359 of JAFZKM010000210.1, read as the reverse complement.
GACGGAATAAACGGTTGGCAGTATTCGGACGCGGCAGAGTTCAGGGCTCATGTTGAGAAGCTGATCACCGATGCCGATATGCGCAGGAGCATGTCGGTGAACGCGGTATCCGAGGCACAGCGATTCTCCACAGCGAACTTCGTTAACAGTGTGGAGCGGCTGTATGAGGACGCGATCAAAAGAAAATATTTACTCGCCGGGAAAGCGGCGGTAGCAGAATAAAAAGGGGACGAAACGTCCCCCTTTTTAATTATTTCTTTTTATTCTTCTTTTGCGTAACAGTTGTAGATTTATGGTCGCTCGGATCGAGGATCAGTGTGCTGCAGTTATACATCGTATTGCCCGATATGGTTACGGTG
>JAFZKM010000022.1 GCA_017553665.1 Lachnospiraceae bacterium | reverse complement strand
TGTACATAGCCCTCGTCGCCCGAAGCATAGGAGGTCATCCTGCGTCTTTCATTTACCAGTTTATTGATATCTATCTCCGAAACGGTCATGCCGTTCGAGTAAAGCTCCGACTGTGCAAGAAGCGTGCCGTTCTCGGCAATCAGATTATGTCCCGAGAAGCTGAGGTCTGTCGTTGATTCGCCCTCTCCCGCATCTGCATAAAGATAGCCGCAGACAAGTCTCGCGCTCTGGTTGCTTACCAGTCCGCGCCTGTAAGCGCGCTTTCCCGCAAGCTCATCGCTCGCCGAAGGATTCAGTACCAGCGTAGCACCGGCGAGTACATGCGAACCGCTCGGCGGCTGGGGCATCCAGAGATCCTCGCAGATCTCGATGGCGATCGAAAGCTCGGGCATCTCGACATTGTCAAATAACAGCTTCATACCGAACGGAACACTCTGTCCGCCGATATTTATATATTTTACATCCCAGGCTCCCTGCTGGAAATGCCTGGACTCATAGTACTCCGCATACGCGGGAAGAAAATGCTTCGGAACCGCTCCGAGGATCTTTCCGCCCTGGATCGCGACCGCGCAGATATAGAGCTTGGAATTGACCTGAAGGGGAAGCGATACGACCGCGAACACACTGAGTCCCTCGGTGGCCTTCGCTATCCTGACAAGCTCGGTCCTCGCGCTCGTCAGCAGCACATCCTGCAGGAACAGATCTCCGCAGGTATATCCCGTGATGGAAAGCTCGGGGAAGCACACAACCTTGATCCTGCGCTCCTCAGCCTCTTTGATCAGTCTGATTATCTCATCCGCGTTATAAATGCAGTCGCCGAGCTTTATGACCGGCGTAACCGCCGCAACCTTGACAAATCCGTCCTTCATATCGCTGAACTTCCTTTACGATCAGAATTAACGCATATATCGCGTTTATACAGTTTAATATAGCACAACTTGAGGAAATAAAAAAGAAACAAAGAGTGAAAAAAGAATTATGGAATTGGGACATCTCGCGAACAAGTTCGCTCGATGAACGACAGAAGCGGCTGACCCCCGTTTCGGGCCAGCCGCTCGATCGCTGCTGCATGCAGCCTTTAAATGTGTACCCAAAGTGCCGGTTCCTGTTTTTTGACTCCTAGCAATTGCTAGGTGGATGCCCTCAAATGAGCTTCTGCCTTCCACTGATTGCTTAAGGAGGCCTGACATAGGCTCAAAGATATTGGAGTTCCGTTTAAAGTGATGTAGGTTCAAAAATACAGGATGATCGAACACCTCAGGAGGTTTTGTTCTGAGAACATTATAACCTATTCGGGGTAATAATGCAAGTATATTTTCTAAAAACTTGTAAATAATTTGTTAACTTTCTGATAACATATATTCTTCTTCGGAAATTTCACGAAAACTAAAGATAAACTCGGTTCCCTTTCCGGGTTCACTTTCGACCTTGATCTCACCGTCATGTTTCAGGGCGATATTCTTCGCGATCGCCAGTCCGAGACCGGTGCCCTTCGCGTTCATCCTGAGCTTTGATTTGTAGAACTTATCGAAAATGAACGGCAGCTCTTCCTTCGAGATACCGACGCCCTCGTCCCTGATGCTGACCGTCATCGGCTCGCCGTTCTCACCGGATCTGAGCGTGACATATATCTTTGAATTCTCTTCCGAAAACTTCACCGCGTTGTCAAAGATGACCATGAACATCTGACGCAGGCGGTCGTAATCGCCCATCATCATATAAACGTCCTTGTCCCTGTTCATGACGATCTCGATCTTCTTTTCCTGACTGATCGCCGACGCGCTGCGGACAAGCTCGTCAAAGATATGTACGAGATTGACCGGCTCTTTTTCGACCTTGAAATTCGGATTCTGCATCTTCGAAAGAGTCAGCAGATCCGCTACCAGACGCTCCATCGACTTGCATTCCCTGAGGATCTTCTCATGGTATTCGTCGACCTGTTCCTGCTCCGTAACAATGCCGTCGGCCAGACACTCGGTGGTGGCTCTTACTACGGCAATGGGCGTCCTCAGCTCATGCGAGACATTCGCGAAGAAATCCATACGCATCTGCTCAAGATTCTTGCGCTCGACCTCATTTTCCTTCAGGCGGTCCGAAAGCTTATCAATGCTTCGGGCCATGTCGCCGATCTCATCGCTTCTGTTTATGCCGGTCTTGCATTCGTAATTGCCCTCGGTCATCTCGCGGGCCATGATCTGCATGTTCTTAATGGGATCGGAAATGAGCTTCGCCATCCATGTCGCTACGAGTGCGGACAGGACCAGCGCGAGTACGGAGCTGATGAGGATCATCCGGATACTGCTCTTGATCGTTTCGTCCATTTCCTTAAGGGACTGGACCATCAGGATAGCGCCGCAGACCTCACGGTCCTCGCCGAGGATCGGAACGGCCGCCACCATCGCGGTGGACTTATGTATTTCGCTGTAGAAGGTGTCAATGTCGGTCTCGCCCGAAAAAGCCCCGTCCAGCATCCTTTTGAAATCCCTCTGGCCGGAAACGGTCTGTATGGATGTGCTCTCAAAATGTCCGTCCATCGGAGCTTCGGCGTTCGGATTGGAGAAGCTCCATACCTCCGCGTCTTCAAATTCCGCGAACGATGAGAAATAATCCATATATTCGTCGGTATCGCCGTCCAGTACGTAATCCCTCAGGCGCACCGCAACATTGTTCGCGATGCGGGCCAGCGCCTGACGGTTATAATCCTCCGTCGTAGAACGGTAAATGCTGATGAAAATGGTACCGAGGAGCACGGCAAAAATGAGTATCAGGATGGCAAATGCCCCGAATACCCTGAAGAATATGGTATTAAAACGTCGTTTGATCTTCTTCAGCACGCTCATTCTACCTCGAACTTATATCCGACTCCCCATTTTGTAGTGATCTTCCAGCCGGGATGCTCCACGGCGTCGATCTTCGCGCGAAGGCGCTTTATATGCGAATCCACGGTCCTGCTGTCTCCGTAATAATCATAGCCCCAGAGACTGTCGAGCAGGTTGTCGCGGGTGAAAACCTTATTGGGGTTCTTTGCAAGGGTCCACATGGTCTCGATCTCTTTCTTCGTGAGATTGATCTTTTCCTTGCCAATGTAAAGTGAGTACTCGTCAAGATTGATCGTGAGATCCTTGATCACGAGCTTATTGTCCGAAGCGCCGGAATTCTCGGCCATGCTCATGCGTCTCATTACGGCGCGCACTCTGGCCATGACCTCGCTCGGGCTGAACGGCTTCACGATATAATCATCGGCTCCGATATCGAGACCCATGATGCGCTCAAAATCCTCGCCTCTGGCCGTGATCATGATAACGGGAACGTTCGAGCACGCGCGGATCTTGCGCAGTACCTCGTAGCCGTCCTCCCTGGGCATCATGACATCGAGCAGGACGCATGCGGGATTGTACTCCCTGAAGCGCTCCATCGCCTCAATTCCGTCGCCCGCGATCACGGGATCGTGGCCTTCTTTTTTAATATATGCGGAAAGAACATCGGTAATATCGGTATTGTCATCAGCAACAAGAATATATGCCATTTTACTTCGTTCCTTTCTTTCGATGATAAAAACGGTCTTCTTAACGAACGAATGCCCCGGATATAATTCCGAGGCATTCTGCTAAGTTCTTTCTCATTCAGACACTAAGTCGCTTCCGCCGGTAGTCTGTGCGTCCTTGCTCTCCGTCTCCGCAGGAACGGGAGTAGCGGTAGGTTCAGGCTCGGTCTCATCGGCCTCGCCGTTCTCTTCGTCCTCTTCGCCCTGGTTCAGGAGCTCCTCAAGTGATGCGCCCTGACGATACTTCTGGTAATTCTCCTCACTGAGGACAGTTACCTCGCAGATATCATATGTTCCGTTCAGGAGCAGGGCATAGACCTCAGTCACACCCTCTGAAGCCGCACGAACACGACCCGCTGACGATACCTTCGCAACTTCGGCTACTGTTGAATAAAACTTCGCCTCCTCGACGGTGTTAAGCGGATAAATAACTGTTCTGAGCAGCTTACTCCTGCCGACCTGAAGAACGATCGACGTCTTGGTGAGTTTAAT
>JAFZKM010000209.1 GCA_017553665.1 Lachnospiraceae bacterium | reverse complement strand
TCAACGGGAGTCTCGATGGCGGCCAGTTTCTCGCCCTCGTCCATCTCGTCCTTGAGCTCAACCGCGAGCTGATTTTCCTTAATGGTGAAGAACAGTACGAACGCCGATATTACCATAAGTATCGAGGCCACGATGAAGGGAAGCTCGATGACCCAGAGCATCTTCGCTCTGTCCGCGTCAGCGGCGTTGATATACTTTGAGAGAACCAGGAATATACCGAGTACGGTAGCGAACGCGCCGCCGAAGTATCCCATGATATTGATGATGCCGTTGGCCTTCGCGCGCAGGGGCTTAGGCGTGATATCGGGCATCAGGGAAACCGCGGGATTGCGGTACATCATCATGAACATCAGGACGATCGCCATCATGATGACCATGCCTGCGATATTGTTCTTATGGAAGAACAGCGGGATGAACGGGAACGCTATCGCCGAAACGAGGGTTCCGGTGAGGATGTAAGGCATTCTCTTTCCGATCGGAGTCTTTGTCCTGTCGGAGAGATTGCCGAATATGGGCAGCAGGATCAGCGCCGCGAGATTATCGCAGGCCATGATGATGCCGACGAGCCACTGAACGTTAAGGATCTTGTCGGGATCGCTGCTTTTGAGCTGTGCCGAAGACATGTCGTACATCCTGCGCGCGAAAATATCGGTCAGGAATGTGGGACACCAGGAATCATAGACCTGCCAGAGCAGCAGGATACCGAAAAACGCGAAGCCGATCAGCGCGGTGCGCCTGTAATTCAGCTTCAGAACTTTTTCTTCACTCATTTTATTACCCCTCTCATTTAGTAAAACGGTGCTTTTCAGACACCCCATAAACCGATTATACAACAGTGGGAACACTGCCGCAAGGTATGAACTTTGCTTGACAATAAGGCCTGTTTGTGACACCATGAATACAGGGAAATCCCCAAATATCAACAAAGGAGAAAAAGGATATGAAAACAAAATTCGGCATCACAGCGGGAGCACTTGCGGCCATCGCGTACCTGTGCGGCTTTTTCAGCGGCTATCTTGTACTTGCTCTGATCGTAGGCTATGTATTCATCGTGGAGGAGAATGACTGGCTTAAGATCAATGTTCTCAAGGCTCTTGTTATCATGCTCTGCTTCAGCGTTTTAAGCGCTCTGATCGGTTTTATCCCCAATCTTCTGGATCTGGTTGCGTCACTGTTCAGGATCTGGGGCAAGGGTTCGACGATCTCCGGCAACACCGTAGTATCCGGCATTTCAAGCGCTGTTTCATTCATTCAGAGCATCCTCAACATCTGCGAGAAGGTTCTCATGCTTGTACTTGCTCTTTTTGCTGCAAAGCTTAAGACCGTTAAGATCGCTTTCATCGACAATATCATTGAGAAGGCTATTATCAAGGGATGATAAAAGAAGTTCGTATAAGTACTCTCGATCAGCTTATGCCGATGCTTTCCGAGCAGGAGTACAGAGAGGACCTGCACAGAAACAGGAGTCCGTATCTGTACAGAGGCCTGCCGGATGTGCGGTATAAGATGTTCACGAGTCTCAGCCGTAACTGCAAGGGACTGCAGAAGGAGCTGGAGCCCGCAATCCTCGCGAATTTCGCGAAATACGCGGTCAATGACGAGCCGGACATCACGGGTTCCGTCTGGAGACAGATGATCCTCGGACAGCATTACGGGCTGCCGACACGTCTGCTGGACTGGTCCCATTCGGTTCTGATCGGACTGCATTTCGCGATGACCGAGGAGAATCTCGGCGAGATGGACAAGCATGACTGCGTAGTCTGGCGCATCGACATGAATGAGATGCAATCGCTGCTGCCGGCCGCTTACCGCGATATAGTAAACCGCAAGCAGACCACGATCTTTTCCGTGGATATGCTTGATGAAGCCGCTGGAAGCCTGGAGCAGTATGACCGCGACATGGGCAAAGACGCGATGATCATCATCGAGCCTCCGTCCATGAACACACGTATAGTCAATCAGTACTCGTTCTTCTCGCTCGTTCCGATCGAGATGACGGACATCGAGAGCTTCCTCGACGAGAAGACACAGAATACGGTCAAATACGTGATCGACAAAGACCTGCGCTGGCGTGTCCGCGACATGCTCGACCAGCTCAATATCAGTGAGCGCATCGTGTATCCCGGACTCGGCGGACTGTCGAAGTGGATAGCGCGTCACTACTTTGTGAAATGAATAGAGAGGGCGCATCTCGCGAGCAAAGCTCGCTCGATGTCGCTGGGCTCATAAACCGATAGCAGCCTGACGGCTGCTTATACAAAAAATAGGATTGTCACTGAATGCAAGCATTCGTGCCAATCCTTTTCTTGTATATACGCACATTTCATGTGCTATCGGTTTAATTCGCCTTAAGTCGCAAATTGAAAAACACAGAAACCAACGTAAATCGCCAGCAGCAGTATTCCCTGCCATCTGTAGATCTTCCCCTTGATCAGCGCGGGGATGCACATGAGGAGCATTACCGCGAGCATGAGGGGTATCTCGATGACCAGCGAGGAATTATAGCCCATAAAGAGTTTCTCGCAGGGAACATCGAAGGGTGAGATCGTGGTAGCTACGCCGGACACCAATACAATGTTGAAAAGGTTCGCTCCGATGACATTGCCCAAAGAGAGATCGCTGTGGCCCTTTATCAGCGCGGTGACTGCGGTGACGAGCTCGGGAAGCGAGGTTCCCAACGCTACGATGGTGAGAGCGAGAACTGTGTGGGGAACGCCGATGGCTTCGGCGATCAGGGTTCCGTTGTCCACGAGGAGCTTCGCGCCTACTGCGATGACAGCCGCGCCGAGGACGATCAGAAGGATGTCCTTTACGGGAGCGCCTGCTGCTTCCGCAACGGCTGCGCCTGAAGGATCCGCCTTTATCTCGGTACCGTCCGCGGTTTCGGCGGGATCGGTGAAAGGTCTTTCCTTGGCTTCGTGTCCGTTAGCGGCTTCTTTCGCCTGCTTGACCGAAAGGATGATGTAAGCCGCGAAAACCGCCAGAAGGATCGCGCCGGTCAGTCTGCTGAAATGACCGAAGAAGTACGCGGTAACGCAGTAAAAGGCTGCCGCCAGGAAGAAAAATACGATCGGCATGCGAAGGCTCTTTTTCTCTACGGGAGCGGGACGGAAGGTCATCGTGATGGCAGCGATCAGAGAGGTGTTGCAGATGATGGATCCGATCGCGTTGCCGTAAGCGATGGCGGAACCGCCGTCACCTCCGGTGATCGCGCCGGTGGCCGAAACCATGACCTCAGGGATCGTGGTACCTATCGAAACGACCGTCGCGCCGATCAGGATCTCAGGCATGTGGAACCGGTGAGCGATGCCCGTAGAGCCGTCGACGAACCAGTCGCCGCCCTTTACCAGGCACACAAAACCTACCGCAAACAAAAAAATTTCGAGTAAAAGTGTGGTATTCATTTCAAATGCTCCTTGAACAGTTGATAAATAGAGTGTACTCTATAAAGCAGATAAACGCAAGAAAAAGGAGATATGCGCATGATACCCACAGATCCGGCTGTTTTACTGAGTTTCATCAATATGAAGTTAAGGGATTTTTACCCGGATCTGGACGACCTTTGCGAGGATCTGGACGCCGACAAAGAGGATATCGTCAGCCGCCTTGAGGCAGCAGGCTACTATTACGACGAGGAAGACAATCAGTTCAGATACAGGGGGTAATGACACGGAATAAATCCGGACAGGAGAGAAAATGAGTACATTTGCCACGACCGAAGAAGCCAGAGAATATTTTAAGAATGATCTGTTCGCCTCAAGAGCGGGGATGCAGCTCGACGAACTTACCGAAGACACGGCGGTATGCAGTGTTGCGATAACCGAAGCGCTGCAGAACGCGAACGGCGGAGTCATGGGCGGAGCCATATTTACGCTGGCAGACCTGGCTCTGGCAGCCGTTGCGAACAACATTCACAGACCTTCTGTGGCTTCGCAGATCAGCATCAATTATCTGGCGGCGCCAAAGGGAACGAGGATGATCGCGAAAGCCAAAGCCATTAAGAGCGGCAGGACCACAACGGTCATTCAGGTGGATGTGTCGGACGATACCGGCAGGGATGTTGCATTGTTTGTCGGCACGGCGTTTAAGGTTTAAGACAAGGGGACGGTTCATCTGTCTGCGCCCGCGTATTATTCTGCTTTTTTGACAGACAGAAGAACCGTCCCCATGTCTTCATGTCTTTTAGAATCCCAGTTGTTCGGTCAACTCGCACATTTCATCGATAAGTGAACCGATATACTCAATAGTTTCCAAGAGAGGCTTGTCGGTGGAAATATCCACACCGGCCATCTTCGCGAATTCCACGGGATTTACTGTGCTTCCCGCGCGAAGCGCCTTCTTCCAGTCTTCCACGGCGGGAGCGCCTTCGGTAAGAATGCGCTTGCTCATCGCGGTCGAGATCGTAAGGCCCGCAGAGTAAGTGTACGAATACAGTCCCATGTAATAGTGCGGCTGGCGCATCCAGGTCAGTTCCGCGCCTTCGGTCAGTTCTACGGTATCTCCCCAGAACTTTGTCAGCACATCTTTGAAGATCTCGGAAAGTGTCTCTGCCTGTACGCTCTCACCTGCGTCCACGAGTTTGTAAACCTCACGCTGGTAAGCGGCTTCGAGCAGATGCGTAACAAAATTGTGGTAATAGGTCTTGCCTACGGTGCAGCTGAGAACCCAGCGCCTGAAGCGGGGATCGGGATTGGTCTTCTCGAGATATCCCGTGAGCAGGAGCTCATTGATAGTGCTCGGCGATTCCACGAAATAGGTCGCGACTTCGGTATCGAAGCAGCCCTGCGCCGCGTTGCACTCCTTGAAATGTCCCGCGTGTCCGAGCTCGTGAGCGAGCGTGAACACATCGGCCATACGGTTCTGCCATGAGAGCAGGATAAATGACGCGGGTACTCCGTAAGGGCTCGAGCAGAAGCCGCCCGTGCATTTTCCGTCATTGTTCGCGAAATCGATCCATCTCTCTTTGAACGCCTTTTTGATCATTTCGACATACTCTTCACCCATGATCGAAAGGCCGTCTACGAGATATTTTTCCGCTTCTTCG